>NZ_PNCU01000028.1:0-49620 GCF_005886915.1 Pseudoalteromonas sp. S3776
TTATACTGACAAAAGCCTAGTACTACGTTTGCTAAACTGCAAAATTAAGATGGGTGTCTTGTTTATTCTAAAATTAAGCTGGGTGTCTTGTTTATTCAGATGGGTGTCTTGTTTATTCCATAGCGTTATTATTCTCAGAGCTGTAAGGAGCAACTGCATATTCATAGCTCATTGCAAATAAAAGCTCTTGTGCAGTGAAATTACACACTTCACTTTTTGAATAACATTCCTCAACTCCACCCCATAATGACATTGCGCGACTTACATACTCATCACCTCATTTTTCTTTAAATTACTTGCTGGGGTTGTTTTTTAGCGTAAATGAAGCAACCTCTTAGAGTGTTAAGTGGGTCGTGTTTATATAAATCATAATAAATAATTAACTTTAGGTAATTTACAATACAGGTTTCATAGAGCAGTAATAACTGAAGAGTCAAGTACTAAGCAATGCACTGAAACCAGATATAAAATATCAGATATTTTCTTTATTAATCATAGGTTTAATTTTCTCTAATGCATTAATAATGACTTTATTCGGAATTAAATTATGAACAGAAATAAAATGTAAAATTGCAGAGCTAACAATTAGATCTGACTCTCCATTAGGTATTCTAAATTCATAACTTGAAAACTTTTCACCAGTAGACTTTAAAGTCATAAATTCATTACAAATATGACAAATTTCTACATGTCTGAGCTTATTAATAATTTCTACATTAGTTAAAGCTAACGTAAACCATTCGAAAAAAGCATCTTTCTCTTCTTCGCTTTGAAAGTGCTCAACCATTTGTAACAAATCAACACGAATATCGTTTTTTTTATAAAACATCATCACTCCCAGTTATATAAAATCATAAATCCTCAATTGCATCTTTAATTTCGTTATAAAAAAAGTCCCCAAAGCTCTCAGCCACTATGTTTACTTCTTTATCTCTTTTATAGGACAAACTGGTTTCCACTACAGGAAAAACAGAATCAGTACCAGATAAGTCTATACTAAACAACGGACCATAACCTGAAGACTTTACGTAAACCATTGATTGGGAAATATCTCCACGCATTCTCGCTGACTCAGTAGCAAAAATAACACATGGAATTGCGTCTGAATTTAGCCCATCACGGGTTAAACCATAAAACTCTTCACCTTCAAAGCTTAAACAGCCAAATTTTTCTAAAAAGTATTTATAATCTTCAGTGAATTTTATTTTTAGTTTTTGCTCTGCTTGCTGAATCAATGAACTAGTCACTCCTCCTGTAGTTAAAATCTCTTCTCCAGTACTTTCCATCATTTTTATTGCTAAATTAATCTTTTCAATAGACATATATCACCTTATTCATAATCATTTGCGCGATTTTTCCAATATTTTTTCTTCCATCTATTAAATGGTCTTCTATCCATAGGAGGTGGAGCACTACTATAACGATGCCGTTCGTTATCTGATCCTTTATAAGATTTATCATATTGGTTTGTATAAATATGAAGAAACCTATCATTTTCGCTATGAAAAACCGAACCTAGTTCAGCCATAGAGCCAGGCTCATCTTGAGTAAGATGATGAAGGTTCACCTCCTCACCATCATAACCTATGGGTGCCTTTCCTTTTTTCATTCGCTCAATATTTGTTTTCCCAAACTTATCTTTATATATAGGATTGAACAAGTCACCTCTTTGGTACACAACTCTATCTTCGACAATTTTTTTATTCCACTTTTTAGTTTGTTTTTTGTCTGGAGAAATTTCTCCTCGGCTACCTTTATCTACAGGACCTCGATTAGAATCACTACTATTATCGTCAGGTAAATCCTCCCAAGTTCCGTCTTCTTGCAATTGATAAAATTTATTTGATTCTTTTTTGAAAATGCCCTCAGTATGGTGAATCACATTCTCGTTTTCATGCCCAAAGATTGAAGCACATGCAGCCCAATGGCAATCCCCTACATTTTCGGCTAAAAGTTCTGATATATCTGTTGGTTTAGAAACTTGAACTGAACTATCAAGAAGCTCTATATCTCCAGGATTATCAAGTAAAACATACCCGGGAATAACATCACCAGCAACATATACCTTTTTATATACATCGCTATTTAAAGAGCCGCCACTTTCTATTAATTGCCCAAGATCATCCGTTATTGTCGCTCCATTAAACGCATATACCGTTAGAGTACTTCCCACAGGGACTATTGCAGATTTAGTCTCATCTATAATACCATGGCCAGCAAAAACAACCCTTTTAGTACCTCCGTCCTTACAACTCAACCCAAACGGATCCACCCAATTAACTGGATTCGGCGCATATTGATAGTGGTTTATCCCACCCACAAGCCCTATCGGGTCTTGGTTTATAAAGCGTTGTTGTTTAGGGCTGTAGTAGCGGTAGCGGTTATAATGTAAGCCGCTCTCTTCATCTAAATATTGCCCCTGAAAACGTATTGGCTGAGTGAAGGTATTTTCTTTATTAAACTCAGGCTCGGCTTCTGGTTCTTCAAAACCATACACATCTGCTTGGTTTTCCCATACGACTTCTGCTTTGTTGTTGGTTACAAAACGCGGGGTATTAATTTGGTCTAGGTGGTAGTAGTACACCTCGCCTTGTTTAATCAGCGCTACTGGATGAAATTGATTTGGCAAGTTGATATACCACGTATACTCACCGTGCTGGCATTCGCCGATTAACTGGTTGTCATCCCAAATGTAGTCAATTTTACCGTGCTCAGTGTGCTTAGCAATACGACGACCGAGTGGGTCGTAGTCGTACTCGGTGAGCGTGCCGTTGTTGTTAAAACAGCTTAACTGATTAAACGCGTTGTATTCACGGCGGGTTTTAATGCCTTTGCCGGTTTCGCGTATTTGGTTACCAAACTCGTCGTAGCAAAAGTCACTGTCGCCAAAGTGTGTTAGGCGGTCGGCCTCGGTGGCACTGTTTATTATAGTGTTGTTAGTACTTTCATTGTTTGCTGCTGAGTCAGCGTTACTACTATTTTTACTACTACTTTCATTAATGTTTGGTGCTAACTCATTGTATTCGCTATGGGTGGCGTGTGTTAAATCAATAGAAGAACTGGCTTTATGCTCATTACTGGCTGCATCATGTTCTATACCCTGCTCGCCTGTATCTCTAAGGTCTGCATCGCTTGTGTTTGATTGAACAGTCTGACTTTGCGGGTTACCAAAGCTATCCCACTGGTAGTTTGTGGTTGTATCAGCACGCGAGCTTGCCAGTGTTTGTTGTATTAACTGCCCTAGGCTGTTGTATTCAAAATTGATGTTTTGGCTGCTTACGCCTTCGTTTTTACGGGCTATAAGTTGGTTTACGCTGTCGTAATTGTACGTACAGGTATCAAATAATGTTTGCGCTGGGTGTGTAAGCTGTTGCTGCGTTAAACGGTTGAATACATCAAACTGTTGAGTAAGGGTAATACTGTTACCAAACTGCTGGGTGTTAATATTACCTTGGCTGTCGTAGCCTAGTGTTACAAGCGGCTCAGCGAGCTCACCCTCTTTGCTATTGGCTTGCTGTAAGTGAATAGCACTTAGCTGGCCAAACTGGTTGTAGCTGTATTTTAGCCTGGTTGAATCTGGCAGTGTCAGGGTTTGCCTTCTGCCGTATTCGTCGTAACTGTATTTTAAGGTATGCGCTTGTTGCTGGTTATTTACTTGCTCGGCGCACAGTAGCCTGCCGCCTTTATCAAAGCGTTGTTTAAGTGTTGATTGCGCATTATGTGCACGCGCAATTTTACCTTGCTTTGTGTAGCTGTAGTAATTGGCGTTATTAATGATATGTGAGTCGCTTGCAAGGCTTGCATGCTGCGCAGTTACACGGCCTAAACTGTCACGCTCTATTTTTACATGGCGTTTGTTGCTTTGTGTTACTGAAGTTAAGCGGTTACAGGCATCGTATTTATATTGCTGTAGCGTGCCATCAAATCCGGTTATTTGTGTAGGGTTTTCGTTCGCGTCGTAACTTATGCGGTATACGTGACCGTCGCTTCGCTCGATGGCTGTTAAGTTTCGCTCTTTGTCGTACGTTAAATGCAGCGCGCTGCCATCAGGCTGAATAACACAATGCGGCTGGCTTAGCCCTTCAAAGTGCTGCTCTGTGGTATCGCCTTTGCTGTTTTGCGAGCTAATTAATCGCCCTGCTTCGTCGTAACTAAAATATTGATGCTGTTTATTTTCAGGCTCGTTTTCATCAAAGGCAATGGTCTGTGTAAGCTGGCCGTGGTCATTGTATTTATACTGAGTGAGTAAGCCTGCGTTGTTAATTGTGGCATTTACGCGGCCTAGGCTGTCGTAGCTGTAACGTATTAGCTCATCGTTATGGTGTTTTGCTAATAACTCGCCTTGCTCGTTCCAAATATATTTGGTGATTTGGCCGTTTTTATTAATATGCTGGGTTAACTGGCCAAGCTTATCGTAGCTGTATAATGTGGTGCGGCCATCGCCAAAGGTTTCGCTTTGTAATAAGCCAGCCACACTGTATTTACGCGTAATGGTTTGGCCATCAGGTAAGGTAGTTAATACACGTTGCCCAAGTTGGTTGTAAGCAAAATAGGTTTGGCTACCATCTGGCTGCGTTATTGTTTCTAATTGGCCATAAGGTGTATAGCTATAGCGCGTTGTGCTGTTATCGGGCTTAATTTCACTGAGCTTTTGGCCTTGCGCATTGTATGTATATTGCCAAACGTTGCCGTTAGGGTCGGTATGTTTTACCAATTTACCTTGTGCGTTATGTACAAAGTGCTCTTTGTGGCCGCGAGAGTCTATACAGGTTGTTTCACCGCGCTCAAGGTTGTATTCAAACTGGTAAGTATAGGTGTTGTTATCGCCCCACTGCTTTATACATTTAGCGCTAGGTGAGTAGCTATCCCACTCAAAATGATGGCTAAAGCCACTGGCTCGGGTACGCTTTGTTAATAAGTTAGCGGCATTATAGGCGTAGCGCTCAGTTTCGTTTTGCTGATTAGTAGCCTTAACAAGGTTTTTGTTTTCGTCGTATTCATAGCTTGCTAATAATGGCGATAGCAATTGCTGTTTGTTGTTTTTATCGATGCAGTACGCTGCTATTTTGCTTAATAAACCTTGCGCGTTGTAGCTAATTATACAGCCACGTACTTTGTTTACTTCTATGCGGTGTAGGCGCTCTTTTGCATCGTAATAAAGCGCGATGCTTTGGCCTTTTTCGTTAATTATTTTTTCAAGCAACCATGCGCTTTCACCTGGTTTAAACGTAAGGTGTTGGTCATCTGGCGTTACTAGTACTTGCTTACCATTTGTTTGGTAATGCAGTGCAAGGTTACTACTTAACTGATAGCTTGATTGACCAGGCTTTACCTTTTCAAATTTATGTTTAGCGCCGTGCTCGTCTTGGTACTCTAACCAGTAGGTGCCTTTTTGCTTAGGGCCCACTTTTGGCGGCGGTAAGTAATGCTCCGTAAGGCTTGCCATAAAATCATGGCGCCAACCATTACCCATAGTTGTGCACACATCAGCATGAGATGAGCGGTACAAACGTCGCCACACTAATTGGCGGCTGCCTGCTAGGGTAAAGTCGATAAGCGGGAGAATTTCTTCGCCCGACAGCATTGATACAGGATCTGAGCGGCACTCTTGGTTTGTAATGGGCTCTTCGCTTGCGGTGTTATTACTTGCAGCACCCGTATTTTTTGCAGGTGCTTGCGTTGCGCTTTTACCCGATGCGGTTGAGCTTGATTTTTTGTTCGACTTTTTGCCCGCTGCTCCGCTATTGGTATTATCGCTTACTTGAATGGCCGACTTTGCTTTTTGGTGGTAACACGTTACTGCGCCACTTACTAAGGCTTGGGTAAGTACGCTTGCTGTTTCGCGGGCAGAGGCGCTACGTGGGCAGTTAATGCCTGCACTATTTAGTAAATTAATTACATCAAGACGTTTGGCAGCGTCACCCGTTAACGCACCACCAATTTGAGCTATTTGTTGTTTAGCTGTATCTGGGGTGTTTGCCACAGTTGGCACATAACCTGACGGCGTTTGGCCTTTGCCAGCAACTAGGCAAATGGGGTAACTCGTTCCTTGTAAAACAACCGTATTACTTTGCATTAGTTGTGTACTTCCTCACTTATCCATAAGTATGATGCTGCGGCCTGATATTTTGATTGTTCTTGAGAAATCACTAACGCGTGTTTAAAGTGATTTACAATAGCCGGGCTTGAGGACAATTGATATAAATTGACAAGTCCTTCAAGCGCACCCATTTTACCTAATTTGTAATTAGGTAATTCATAGTGTGTATGCTCATTAATTAAACTGCTGAGCCTTTGTAAATTAGTAAGCCATACGTCACTTTGCTGATGTATGCCGTTACCTGGAGCAAAAATAAGGTCTATGTAGTCTTTATTATGCTGTGCAATATTTGAAAATATACCGCCTAGTTGGTCGTGCTTTATAAAATCGATTGAAGGGGCAAGCTTATGGCTTACTTGCATCCAGCCGCTTTTAACCGTTTCAATAGTCGCGAGTGCACCACCCACTCCTAAGTATACCCACTCATTGTTTTTATCGGCTTTATAGGTTGCGTCAATGGCTATAACATTTGCTTTAGCCCATTTTTTTTGCCCCGCCATTTGCACTAACGTATTAGCACCAACAGCACCATAAAATAATAAGTGCTCTACATGCTCAGGGAACAACTGTTTAAAACTTTTTGCTAAAAGCTGCTTTAGCTCATCTTGGTACGCCAGTGCTGGCAATAACCATACAAGTGGCAAGTTTGAGTCTTCTACTTTTGCAAAAAGCTCTTTTGCTATTACTATGCAATCATAAATACAGGCATTCCATGATTGCCAATTAACACCGTTAGGTGGGTTTGGGGTACCTTCATATAGCAATGTATCTATGTCTTGCGACAAAGGCGTAAAAAAACAGCTTACGTTTACATTAAACGCCTTCATGCTTGCGCCTCTGCTTTTACATTTTTAGCCACCGATTTGTAGTAGGTATACAAATTAAATATTGCTTGGCTATAACAGTCCATTGCCGACATTTCTATTGCGTTTAACTTATGATTAAGTGCTTTACCGGCTACTAACCGTTGTACGCAAAGCTTTTCCTCGTATTTAGGCCAATTTTGCTGTAACTGCTGCTTGAAGGCATCTAGTGCTTGTTGTTCAGCATTAAACGCACTTAATTGAATGTCATAGCTTACGAGTAAGTCGAGCTTATCACCAAGCATACGCCTTATTAGGGCAATAATAGCTGTTGGGTTTTCTACTTGGCTTAACGACATACACGCTAAGGGCACTAGCTTTACATAGCCACTTTGTAATAGCACATGCAACGTATCATCTATTGTTAAAACGTGGCTTGCGTAGTTACTTAACGCGTTTACCTGTTCCCAACTTAGTGATAATAAAAAAAGCGACATTAACGGTGAATTAACAAGCCCACTTTTATATAGCTCATCAAACACATGTTTTAACACTTTTATATTGGCATTAGGGTTAAACGCGCTGATAAGCGCGACTGTTTCGGCTGTTGTTACCTCTTGTTCAGCGCTATTAGCTAACGCAAAATAAAGAGTATTTAAATCAATTAATGCAATTAAATTAAAGCTGTGTTGCTGTAATAAAACTTTATAAATAACTGCCTTTGCTAAGCCATGCAAGGACGGGCTGTTTAGCAAAGCGTTTATAAAAGCAAGGTTAATTGTTTGCGGTAAATTAGCCATCACTTCTATGCATGCCTGAGAAATTACATCAAGACTCTGTTCGCTAGTTACTAAAGCACTAAGTTGAGTTAAATCGGGCTGGGTAAAACATTGAGGAGTATTGTTTTTTTTAGCGGTTAACCAGGTTATTTCTAACAGCTTTTTTTTGAGCGTTTTTACATAACCTACCGAAGTAAAAGGGCAGCACTGCGCCTTACTTATATTGAGCAGTTGTGCTTGATGATTACTTAAGTAGGTAGACAGCAAAGTTAGCCACCTATTAATACAGTAGGGTTGCCAACTACAATTTTTCCGCCGTGGGAGCTATCATCACCCATTCGAGCTGCGGGTTTACCGTTAATTTTTACGCTACCAGATCCTGACTTTATGCTGTCGGGTGGGCCAACACATACTAACATATCGCCTTTACGTGCCGCGGGCATTCCACCTATTAATACATTAGCAGAGCCAACCACAACAGGGCCGCCAACATGAGGGACTGTACCTGTTGTTTTAGGGCATACATGCATATGACCAATTGTAGCTGCGGGCTTACCCATAAAGACTCCTTGTCTTATTTACTTTTTAACAATAAACCTAATCAAATAAAGGAATAATTAATAACTTACTTTGAGCAACTAAACCCGATAACGTATCAATTAATTCCGCTTTATTATAATCAGAAATAGATACAGAGCTTTGCAAAGCATATTGATACAAAGCGGCTATAACATCTTCACTATTTAATGCGTTATGTAAATTACTTAAAAACTGATTAGCGTAATAACCGTTCATCGCTTTTAAATGCGTTAATGCAGGATTTAGCAACGGATCATCAGGCCTATTTATTGGCAAACAAATTAAATGAGGTAATCCATAACGACAATATACAACATGTCCATTATTATTAACTCCGTTTCTATACCCTGAGTAAAAGCTATTTATTATTTCCATAATTGCACTAATTTAATTTAATCATACCGGCAGATAAAGTAATGGCACTACCATCAACTTTAACATTACTGCCTTTAATATCTATATTAGTGCCTTCTATAGTTATATTACCGCTACTGCTCATTTTAATTTGTGCAGAGCCAGTTTTAATTACTATTTCGTCACCCGCCTCAATATTAAGTGTTTTACCCACTTTTAATGTGTCGTTTTCACCTATATCATCACTGCGGTTTTTAGCCACTTTAAGGGTTTCATTATTGCCAATATCAACTTTTCGATCGTTGCCAATTTCAATATTATGGTCATGATCTGTTTTGTCGTTTTGGTCATTTTTTACGTAAAGCTGTTTGTCTTTTTCTGCTTGAATATAAACAAGTTCGCTGCCTTTTTTATCTTCAAACCTTAGCTCATTAAAGTTATCAGCCCCGCCTTCTTTAGTAGAGCGTGTTTTGATACCACTTTGTGTTTTTTCGCCAGGTAATGCGTACGGAGGCATTAAATCTGCATTGTAAACAGCGCCACTAATAATAGGTTGATCTGGGTCGCCATTTATAAAGTCTACTAGTACTTCTTGGCCAACTCGTGGGAAGAAAAACGCCCCCCACTTTTTACCCGCCCAGTTTTGCGCTACACGGATCCAGCATGAGCTTTTTGAATCCTTTTTGCCTTCTCGGTCCCAATCAAACTGCACTTTTACGCGCCCGTATTGATCAATCATTATCTCATCGGCGCTATCGCCAGTTACAATTGCAGTTTGTACACCGCTAATTACCGGTTTTTTCTTATTTATTTGTGCTCTGTAAGGGATTTCTTTTGGGACACATTCAAAATGATTTGAATAAACTTCCTCTACCGATGACTGTTGCGAACCAGATTGGTTAGGCACTGTAATTGAGGTCATCATAGAGGTTATGACAAATGTTTTACCCTCAAGGCGTGGGTCTTCGTGCTTTTTAAAGCTAAAGAGTTTACCCACAGTGAATGAGCGACAGTCACTACGACCACTAGAAAGCTTCATGTCTCGCTGTAATGACTCAAGCTGAACAGATGCTAAGTTAGCTGCGCGCGGGTGGCATTCTTGCTCGCCTGTGTATTCAAAAATTTCTGATACTGATTGCGTCGGGAGCTCTGGGTTTGCTTGCTCTCCGTCTGGATAACGTGATGGCTGTTTAAAATCGTAACCAACGCGTTTAAAGCTGCCAGGTGCAATGCTTAAACCACCCTGCCAACGCGATACGTGTGATTCGCTTAAATGGCCAGTTGAATAAACAACTTTCGCTTCGTCACATACCTCGTATGCAGTTATATCATCTGCAAGTACCAGTGTGTGGTTGCTATTGGTGTGCTCAAAAAAGTAAAAAATACCTTCTTGTTGAAAAAGTCGTTGGATAAAGTCAAAGTCTGACTCTTGATACTGAACGCAGTACTCATATTTAGGGTATGTTTTACTGGTTTTATCACTAAAGGCAACATTATGCTGACCAAATAAGTCAGCAAAAATTTCTTTAATAGTTTTCTTTTGAAAAATTCGGCTGTTTTTACGATTGCGCATTGATGCTGCAAACGGGACGATAGTTGCTTGGTAATCTATATAGTTTTTTTGTTCTTCTACATCAGCTGTGCGGCTACCATTTGATACTAAGTGACTTACTATTCCGTGATAGTAACGCTCACCACCGCCTTGAGCATTTTTTACTTTAATAGATACAGGCTTACCTACTAAATCTTCGTGCGCTATTTGTTTACCAATCGTGTACATATTGGCAGACATAACAAATAAATCTGACATTGCCTCTTGGGCAACAAATCGGGTTAAATAGAGGGCATCTTTACCAGCAGGGGTGCTAATTTGAATTACGTTATTATCTTGTGTTGCTTGTTGCATTCCTTGCCTTTCCCATCCTAAAGATCAAAAAAAGCTCTGAGCAAAAGCCCAGAGCCATTATAAGGTAACAAAAATTACATTTGTTGACCTTTAACACCGCTGTAACCGTATACAAGTGGAGCAGTAATGTTATTTTTGTCGTCTGTTGGAGTAACAGTCATCATCATTTCTGTGTAGCTGATAGTGATTGTTTCAATAGGACGATCGTTTTGAACTGATACAGAGTAGCTAGAAATCATTGCATCTGTAAGTTCGATTTTCATGATTTCTTCAACTTTATCACCTTGTTTAGTGATATGGAAAATAGCTGGAAGGCCTTTACCAATAGTTGCTTCTTTGAAAAGATCCGGAGATGCTTTATCTTGAAGTTTAGTGATAGTTACATCGCCAAGACGAGTAGAGCTAGACTCACGGTCCATTGCTGTACCAGTTGCTGCACTAATTTCACGGCTTACGTTCCAATCTAAAGATAATACTGTGATTAAATCTTTGAAAGATTCAGCTGTAGTTTCGCCTTTGATTGAACCGTATTTTAAATATGTATTTGCTTGCATTTGATAATGCTCCTTTTAATTAAACAATGTTATCCATTTAGACTGGATTATTTACTTTGGTTTCCCAAAAATTCCTTTGAAATCATTATCTTTAATACAGCAATGAAAAGGCCTTCAGATTCCTTTCCTTAGATGAAGACAATGTCTCAAAATTCCATGTAGTGATTTAAGGCAACAAAATTATAATACCCTAAAAATAAAGAAACAACCTTAATAGAGAGTTAATTTAAATAAACTTTAATTTAACTCAATATCAAATTCATTATCTTTTACAGACAACTTTATACTATTTATTTCTTTATCATCAATCATGCTTGAAAGTAAAACTTCAGATAATAAAGGCAATAATTTATTTTGCAAAATAGTGTGTATGTTCCTAGCACCGGACCCTGCATTTTGGCAATTATCAATAATATATTCTATTACGTCACTTTCATATTTAAGCTCAGCGTCGTAATGCTTATTAACGCGTTTTACAATTTTCGCTATTTGTAATGAGGCAATTTCTGAAAGAATATCGTCACTTAGAGGGATGTACGGAATTACATTAATACGACCTAAAAAAGCAGGCTTAAATGATGCGAGTAAATCATCTTGTAATGCTTTTAATAAGCCTTTAATACTTGGCTTACTTTCTTCGTCTTCAAATAAGCTCATAGTGGTATCAGTACCCACATTTGAGGTCATAATTATAATTGTATTTTTGAAGTCGATATCACGGCCTTCACCGTCTTTTATTGTACCTTTATCAAACACTTGATAAAAAATATCTTGTACACCAGGGTGTGCTTTTTCCATTTCATCAAGCAGTACTACGCTGTATGGTTTTCTTCTTACGGCTTCGGTTAATATGCCACCTTCGCCATAGCCTACATAACCAGGAGGTGAACCAAGCAGTAGCGACACTTTATGCTCTTCTTTAAACTCAGACATATTAATAACAGTGACATTCTCTTCACTGCCGTACACCTCCTGCGCTAGCGATAGTGCAGTCTCAGTTTTACCTACACCACTTGGGCCTGCCAGCATAAAAATGCCATTAGGTCGGCTTTCATCTGCTAGTTGAGCGCGAGATGTTTGCACTACTTTAGCGATTAAATCTAACGCGTGATCTTGCCCTACTACGCGTTTTTTCATTTCCTGTGCAAGGTTTAAAATGCCATGTATTTCATTTTCGTGCATTTTACCTACAGGGATGCCAGTCCAATCTGATATAACCTGTGCAATAAGCTCTTCATCCACTTGCCAATGAACCATATTATGTTCAAAAGCAGTTAACTTTTCTTTGCTCTGCTTAAGGTTGGCTAAAATTTCATCTGATGAATTTTCTTGATCTGAGTTAATAGACTCGAGTGCCTTATTAAGCTCAGCAACAATTTCTTTTTCTACTTTAAATTGCTCTGTTAATGGCGCTAACTGCTCTTCAATAGTTACAAGTTCAGTTTTAAGTGTATCTAATTGCACTGAATGATCTAAACCTGTTTTTTGTTCACGGTGTAGCATCTGCACTTGTGTTTCTATTTCACTTAAACGATTTACAAGTTGCTCTATAGTGTTTGGTGTAGATGCTTGGCTCATTGCCACCCGTGCGCAGGCAGTATCTAATAATGCCACGGCTTTATCGGGTAATTGCCTTGCCGTAATATAGCGATGCGATAAGTGCACTGCACTTTCAAGAGCCTGCTCAGATATAAACACTTTATGGTGTTTTTCCATCACAGGTACTAAACCACGTAACATAGCCACGGCTTTTTCTGGCGTTGGCTCTTCTACTTTCACCACTTGGAAACGACGTGTTAGCGCAGCATCCTTTTCAAAAAACTTTTTATATTCAGCCCACGTTGTAGCAGCAATGGTTCTAAGCTCGCCACGGGCTAGTGCTGGTTTTAATAAGTTAGCAGCATCGTTTTGGCCTGCGGCTCCACCGCTACCAATCATCGTATGAGCTTCATCAATAAATAAAATAACTGGGTTAACTGAATTTTTCACTTCGTTAATTAATGATTTAAGACGATTTTCAAACTCGCCTTTCATGCCAGCGCCAGCTTGTAATAGTGCTAAATCTAAGCTGTGAATTTTCACATTCTGTAGCACAGCCGGTACATCTTTTTGTGCGATTCTTAAAGCTAAGCCTTCAACTACAGCTGTTTTACCTACACCCGCTTCACCGGTTAAAATTGGGTTGTTTTGACGACGCCTAGTTAAAATATCTACCATTTGGCGAATTTCGAAGTCGCGGCCCAAAATAGGATCTATTTTTCCGGCTTTTGCTTGCGCCGTTAAATCAACAGTAAACTGATCAAGGCTCGGTGTTTTAGAGTTTGTAGCCGATTGGCTAGCCGTGCTTTGTACTGAGTGATTACGCTCTTGCGATTGAGCGACTATTTCTGGCCATGCATGGAGTAACTGCCCTGGCTCTATTTTATTAAATAACTTACTACAGCGTGTTACCAAGCTCGACAAGGTATCGTCTTTTACAAGCGTATAAATAACGTAGGCACTGCGAATTTGGTTATCAGTAAACTCAATACTGGTACTTAACCAAGATTGCTTTAATAGACTCGTAACATGCACAGATAAACTAGGTGATGACTCGCTACCGGTTTTAAACGCTTCTAGAGATTGATTTAAGTCTTGTTTTACTTTTTCTATATCAATGTCAAAAGAGCCAAAAATAAGCCTAACGTCATCTAGTTGCTGCTCAATCATGGCAAGTAACCAGTGTTCAAGCTCCACTGTAAAGTGGCTTCTGCTATTACAAATTGCAACCGCCGCCTCTAGGCTTTTTCTGCAATCAGGGCTTAGTTTTTCAACTAATTTATTGAGTGTCATCGAAGACATACAGTGTTCCTTTTAATTTTAATTATCCCTTAAACGATAACTTAGTAGGGTTAGATTTTGATTTGTTATTTTGTACCGCTAAAAAAGAATTTGCGCCTAATTGGCAGTCATTCTTAGCCAGCTGAGCGGCGCCTAAATACTGAAAGTCAGTTTCAATAACTAAGCGGAACTGAATTGAATTTCCAACGTAGTCTTTCGTAATTTTATTTGCTAGTTCAAACAAAGCCCCTTTTGGTAAAAGAAGTTTTGCTTTTTTTGGATCGTTTGATTTTATATGCACTTCAATATTAGAAGAGACATCCCAAACCTTTTTACCTAACATGGTATCTACACCTAACTGAGCATGCTGCCCTTCAAATAGTACTTGGCTTGCAAGACGAGTTTGCTCTTGTTGGTGAAGTTCATGCCATTGACCAACCATTTGTTTTATTTTCACTTCGCAGCCAAGGTATGAACTGAGCACACTTTGTAAATCAAATGCATTGCGAATTTTTCGGCTGTACAGACCCGAAAAATGCAACTGATGTTCATTATAGCCACCACTTAGGAGCCCCAAAATTTTGGTATATGGGTCTTTATTTTTGTCATTGTTTACATGGTTTAATGAAGGCTTATATTTTTTCCAAGCTCGGTAATACAAAGAGATCAGACGGTGATTAAACATGTCGTAGAAATCGCGCATGGTCGTGTCTTTATAGCGCAGCCTTTGCATAACCAGTTCACTATAAAATTGCGGTAATGCACCAGAGCAGCCAGTTAACCCCATAAATGAAACCTGCATATTGACCTTGTGCAAACCATCTTCAAAGTCAGTTTCTTCTAATTTGGTAATTGCATTTCCCGGGTAGCCAAACTTTTGCGTTGCTGTAAATTTTATTAGTTCTTGCTTTGGGTTGCTATCGTAACCTACGTGGCGATAATCTAAGCCACGCTTTTTAAGCTGGTTTTCAATAATAAAAACCGCTTTATAAAAATCGACTTGAGAAGCTTGAGCGATCAGTTGCTTTATCATAGTAATGGTCTATCACCTACGCGTGCAGGCCACTGATAATATATTTGCTCTTGCTCTTTTAAACGCAAGCTCAAACGTGTGTAACTATTTATAGCGGCAAACTGGGCAAAGAAATGATCCAATACAGCTGCAAAAAAGAACATGCCACTACCCGAAAAGTCATCGTTAGCAAAAGTAATTTCTATTTCGCTGCCAGTTACAAAACTTACCCTGCCTTTTTGAATAACACGTGCAGTTGCAGGCTCAATACTAACGCGATATATATTGTCTATAAGGCCTTTGGTTTGAGGCGATGCTCTAAAGTCATATAGACGAAGTACTTCTTTTAATTTATTACACGCATCTTCACCACTAAAAGTATCAAGCGTTAAATGGTTAACAAGCTGCCAGCGCGTTGCATCAGCTAATACGGGTCTCACTGCATGCGTAAAAGGCGCTAAACAACGAATTTTTTTAATCACATCGCCGCGTTCTGGCATCAGCAACCCAAGCTCATCGTCGCCAAATGGCATACTTGCAGGTAAATTACGGTTACTGCAATGTGCGCGTACAGTCAGTACAGAGTTACCTTCACCATACTCCATCGCACTATTTTCAAATTTTGCATCTACCAATGACATAAATGTCTCAGTCCCAGACTCTACATATCCGCCCGCCCACGACGCCGTCTCTCTTCTTATATGCCAAAATAAATCTTCATGACCTTGATAATTTGGGTGAGTTTGTCCATAAAATGGTGCAACGACTTGTTTATTACCTTTGTGATCAAACGCTATAACTTCTGAAATACCAATTACTTCTGAAATTTCTGAATCCATATAACGTGGTGCAAGTTGATACTCGTATTCGCTTATTTCAGGGCGAATTGGCTCAAGCTCTTGTTCGAATAAGTTAATTATTGGCGTGCAACCGAGCAAAAACATATCCTCATCAACCTGTTTTTCAAGCTCACTTGATTCGGTATCAAGGTATATATAAATATCACATTTGTTGGAGTTTTTAGGCAATGCACCGCGTATGCCTTCAAGTTCAAAAAAACGAAACTTCTCAGGAAAGGTGAAGTTTTCAACCAGTAATCGATACCCGGCAGCAGAGCGCTGAGAGTAAGGGACAACGGATTCGTGTGCTTCAAACCCGACCGCTTTTAATTGGTTTTTTGATAAGTATTTGATGCCTTCTTCGCCATTATCTACGGCTAAACCAATGCTGTGTTTAAATAAAAGTTCATAAACTTTAAGAGTATGGTGCCATTGCCCGTTTATATATACACGAAGTTTTTCTAAACCCGTTTCAGCAAGTGATACACCCTTATATTCACCAGTAAGCTCTAACTTAAATATAGACTTTGCCTTTTCATGCCAACGCGGCTTAGGGGCAACAAAAGGACTGTTATCAAACTGGGCTTTCGTAATTTCAATGGGCCAAAGGTAGGTTTCGTAACAGGTTTGAAACTTACATTGCTTCATTGAATCCACGTTAGTTTCAACCTCACTTGCTCTTGGAATTACAACACCTGCGGTTGAAAGGTTTTCGGCTTCTAGTTTTACTATCGACATAGAAGGGATAGGTGCTTGGTAATCTGGGAGCATTTGACCTAACAAAGCATCTGTTAATTCAGGAAAACTGTCATCTAGCTTTTGCCTAATATTGGCAGTTAAAAATGCAAACGATTCAATAAGTCGTGATACATGAGGGTCTTCAACATGATCTTCACTGAGCTTTAAGCGACCTGCTACTTTTGGGTATTTTTCAGCAAAGTCTTTACCTAAATGACGCACAAATGCTAATTCACGATTGTAATACTTTAATAATTCATCGTTCATAATGATGCCTCAATAATCTTCATACCTAAATTCACAGGCTCTACTTCTGAATCAAAGCTTATAAATTCTGGCTCAGGATCAGCGTATAAGAGCGCATTAATACGCAAGTTTAAAACGCGGTTAACCGGCACTTCCTCATCAGTAAATACTTCAACTTCTAAAAATCGTGGCTCAAATTTTAAAATAGTGTTTTTAACTGTCTCGCATAGCAGTGCTCGGCCTTCATGCGAACTGACCGACATACTTGAAAAATCAGGTAAACCGTACGATAAACACGATGTAGCAAGCTCACTATATTGTGCAGGCCACGTATGCCATTGTATTCGGGCATTGAGCAGCGCTTCTATGTCTCTTCGCACATTTTTGCGTAGCTCACTTATTGTGATCCCTTCGGTACGCGATGGGGCATCTTGAAAGTCAGGCTCATCATCAATGAGCCTATCTAAAATTGATGCTTGAAGCTGCTGCTTATGTTCTATCATTATTGCTCAAATATAAATTATGCTGCTTCTACAGCATTAATTTTTAAATTAGGAATTGTGATGGCTTCATCATTCACAAACAGCATTTTCATGCCTTTTCCAATAATAAATTCATCTTTTAGTTCAACCCAATCCGTGACCTGACCTAATTTTTCTAGATCCGATTCAGCATTGGCATAGACAAGCGGTAAGTGCGCTGTACCTGAAGGGCCTTCTTTAATCGTTATTTCAACGCGCAGCCAAATACTTTCTAAAACTGAACTTACAGGCTCTACTTTTATCGACTCAATTTCATTAAAATTTGCCAAGTAGAATTCACCATTTGTGCCTAGTACCTCTAAATAAGGGTTTAATGTATCGTCCAAGTCGCGTGCCACAGACTCTGCATCACTTAACGTCTTAACTCTTAAAGCTTCCATTTGCGCAGAAAGCTCAGCTGCTTCGCCTATGTCGCCCTCTAGCAATGCAACATGCATTTTTAAAAACAATGTGTCTATTTCATCAGCATCATGAAATAATTTAGGGATGCCTTTACCTTGGTAAAAGTCTATTCGTGATTGCTGAGCACGGATCAAATGTCTAAGATTTACAGCACCGACAGCAAACTCAGGATTCTTTTGAACCATAAAGTCGAGTTGTTTATCTGCTTTTTCTAGATCACCATTGATGCAAAGTAATTCTGCATAGATACTTCTTATGTCAAAATTCAAAGGCTCATCTTGAAGCTCTGTAGCACATAAAGAGAGTGCTTCAGTTAGTTTTCCCTCGCGAATCGAGCTATGTATTTTCTTCATGGTTATTCCTTTATTTTGTGGTGAGGACTGAGCTCTGTTATTAATTTAATGCTCGAGACCATTTGATCTAATTGAAAATGGGGTTGTAATTGTAAAACAGAAAAAAAATGACCTGGGTTTGCTTTGTTTTCACTTACTTTAATACGCGCATTACTCAGTGGGTATTTACTTCTGATTTGCTCTGATGCAGAGTCTGACGCGGTTGTATAATTGTTGATCCATGACTGTAGGTCACGTTCGCACGCATGGGCATTTATGTAGGAGCCCACTCTGTCCCGTGCTAATATTTTTAAATAATGTGCAAAACGAGATACGCATAAAATGTACTGCAACATAGATGAAAGGCGCGCATTAATGTTAGCTGCACTAGATTCGTAATTTTTTGCTTTTTGGACCGAGGCGTTGCTATAAAAAACAATATGTTCAGTATTGGTTACTGATGAGGCTGGAATAAAACCAAGTTCAGAAAACTGTTTTTCAAATTTGCTTGTCACTAATAAATCGAGTGGTGGTTTTGCTTCTTTTTGGTATGTATCATTTGCAAAACTATCTTTGGCGAGGCCTGTAACTAGCCCTTTTGACACTTTTCCTGGCTCTATGCCTCTAATATGCCCAAACCAGCCACTATCACAGTACGCTCTAACTATTGTTGATACAAACTGAAACGCAGCGTTACCCCATAGCATATCTGTTTCGGGGTTTTTAATTTGTTCTTTAAAATAAAAATCTTGATGGCGTTTACCATCGTTGCTGTAAGGTGCTCTTACTAAAACATGTGGCAACGTTAAACCAACAAAGCGCGCCTCTTCCATTTCTCTAAAGCTTTGCCATTTTACATATTCAGGCTGTTCAAATTGATTAAATAAATCTGCGTAATACCCAAGATCAGAAAAACTATCTGCGCCAAAGAGATTAGGAGACGCTGAACATATAAAAGGAGAAAATGCGGCTGCTGCGGTACGCGAGATTTCTTTAATAGTATCAATGTCGTTATAAATAGTGCCATTAGAAGGCATATTACTAATTTCGTAGTCGCCAATTACCACACCAAAAGGCTCACCACCGGCACTATCAAATTCACTTTGATAAAGTAACTGAAAAAAGTAACTTTGGTCGAAATCTATTGCTTTGCTGACATCCTTAGAGAGGGTTGCCCAATCACAGTTTAATACTTTTATTTTTACTTTATTTTCTTTGTCGTATTGTTCTGTTTGAAGGGTTAACCACCATAGATTACGCCAGCTAGCCTCTATCTTTTGAAAGCGCGCATCATGAATAATACTATTTAGTTGCTGAGAAATTAATTGATCGAGTTCAACAATAATTCGTTGTAAGTAAGGACCAAGCGATTCTTTGGTCCAAGAAATGGGAGAATCAGAAGAGCCTTCAAGCCACAATAACAGTGCCTTATCTAAGTTTTTCTCGTTTAAAAACCTATCAAGCAAAGCATCATTATCGCTAATTCTAGACTGCGACTTTTGATGAAAAGCGTAGTCTTGATTTATAAATGAAAACTCTTCGTGATTCATTTTACTGCATTATCCTTAACGCTAAAGATTAGTTAATTAACCAATCTCTGGAATTTTAGCTACAAGACGTAATGAAGAAGTAAGCTCTTCCATTTGTAGCCAAGGTCTTAACCAAGCCACTGCGTTATAAGCACCTGGCTGACCTGGTATTTCTTTAACTGATACTTTCGCATCGGCTAACGGGTAGCGTGCTCTGATATCTTGACCACCGCCCTCTGTCGCATTTACATACGATAGAATCCAACGGTTTAGCCATGATTCAACATCTTCTGCTTCCATAAAGCTACCAATTTTATCGCGCGCCATCACTTTTAAGTAATGTGCAAAACGAGATGTAGCCATTAAATAGGGTAAGCGTGCTGAAATAGCAGCATTAGCCGTCGCGTCAGGCGTTGAATATACTTGCGGTTTTTGACAGCTTTGGCCACCAAAGAAAACGGCATAATCAGTATTTTTGTAGTGACATAAAGGTAAGAAACCAAGTTTACTAAGCTCTGCTTCACGACGGTCTGTTATACCAATTTCCGTTGGGCATTTAAGATCCGGATCGCCATCATCACTTGTGAAAATATGCGTTGGTAAACCTTCAACTTTCCCGCCGCCTTCAGCACCACGTATTGCAGTACAAAAGCCGTATTGTGAAAACGCTTTGGTCATATTAGTAGCCATTGCGTAAGCAGCATTACTCCAGCAGTAGTCGCTATTATCAGTACTTACTGAACGGCCTGCTTTTGGTTCAACTTCAAACTCTTCAAAGTTAAACTCTTCTACAGGTTTAGAAGCAGCACCGTAAGGTAAACGTGATAAGAAACGAGGCATAGTTAGCGATACAAAACGCGAATCATCGCTGTCTCTGAACGAGCGCCATTTTGTGTACTCTAATGATTCAAACACTTTTTCTAGGTCACGAGGCTTAGTTAATTCTTCCCAGTTATCAAAGCCAAATAAAGACGGAGAAGAAGCTGCAATAAATGGACAGAAGCCAGCCGCTGCCACATTCGACATTAAGCTCAACGTTTCAACATCTTCTGGGTGGTTAGTAAATTCAAAGTCACCCACAATGGTGCCATAAGGTTCGCCACCTGGTGTACCAAATTCAGACTCGTAAATCTTTTTAAATGTTTGGCTTTGATCAAATTCAACAGCTTTGCTTAAATCTTTATGTAGTTCTTTTTTCTTCATGTTTAAAACACGAATTTTAAGCGTTGAGCTTGTTTCAGAGTTCATTACAAGGTGGTGTAACCCACGCCAAGAACCTTCTAACTTTTGAAACTCGTCGCTGTGCATAACAACACTAAGCTGCTTTGATATTTTCTGATCGATTAATTGAATTGCTTCATTAAACGTCACAGTCATGTTTTTATTCCATTGAACTGTGCCTTTTAATGCCTCTTCAGTTAACGTTTTAAGTAGCTCTTCTGCACGACTTGCATCAGTTTGCTTAGTGGCGCCAATTGCTTGCTCTAGTAACGATGAGCTTGCCTCAGCTGTTGACTCTAATTCAGTACTTAGTTGCTCTGCACTCATTTTTCAGTCTCCTCTAGCTTAAGTTCCTTAGCAATAGAATCAAGGCTTGAAGTATTACTTAATACTTCTTCTAAAACATTTTCTAGCTCTTCTGAGCGGTCAATCTTGGTCATTAGATCGCGTAATTTATTACGTGTTTCCATTAGCTTACGCAATGGTTCAACCTGATTAACAACCGCAGCCGGCTCAAAGTCATCGATTGATTTAAAGCTAAGGTTAACCTCAAATTGAGAGTCATCATCACTCAGTGTATTTTCTACAACGAGTTTTAACGAAGGGCTCATGCGTTTTAAAACATCATTAAAGTTTTCACGATCAATTTGAATAAAGCGTCTATCTTTTAACGGCTTTAGTGCTTCAGTGTTATCACCTGAAAAATCACCCATTACACCAACAACAAATGGTAATTCTTTTTTTACCGCAGTTCCTTCAGTTTCAACATCATAAGTGATGTGAACGCGAGGCTTACGTACTCGTTTTAATTTATCATGGATACTCATAGAGAACTCCTTTTACTTATGTTTCAGTTTCGCTGATCTTAATGCCAGACAACTTAAAGTACCCGGTCCTAGCATCACTATCTGTTATTAATTCATTTAATAATTCAGGCAGCGATAATTCGCTCCATCGAATCACTTGTTCTATCGTGTATGACATTGGAGAATGCGGTTCGGTTTTTCTAAAAAACGCCGCTATTTCTTTAAGCTTATTTATTGCATTCTCACGTGAATCAATTGCTTGGCTAATGGCCTTTTTAGGCGCCTCAACTGCATTTTGCTCTTCATCGTTTTGAGTGAGTTGCTCTTGCGTTTGCTCTGATATTAACGCCTGTTCTGCTGCAACAAGTTTGTCTGCAGCAATATGATTAACGGCCGCCAAACTTACCTCAAGCGCTTGTTTAATATTTGAGGTAGGTTGCGGCTGCCCCGTCACTTTATCCATCACATCGCTAAGCTGGGCAAACTCAGTAATCGCCTCTTCAATATCTTGTTTTAACGTTACAAAAAATTCTGTACTTGTCTCTGCAGCACTTTTTTCGATTAATTCAAAATCGACCGCGCCCTGTGCTAGCTTTTTCTCTCTTTTCTCATCATTTAGCCTCGAAATATCATAACCTTGCTGATACTCCCAAAATGTAAAAGGGTCTAAGCTAACACTGTCTGTTAAAAGTATGCTCTTAATGGGGATAATCAGAGTCCCCTCACCTGCAGAACCATTTAATCCGCCAAGCGCTGATACTTTGTCCGAAATTTCATCGTCTGCATCAAGGGAGGGATATAGCGCGTCGAAATAATTATCTAATAAGTGGCTGGCCACTTTAAAGCCAAAAGCAAGTCCTTTAAAACCATGAATTCGACAAAGAGCTTCAATAAACCACGCTAAATACTCAATATCTTTGCTTTCTGTTTTTAGCGCGTTGCTGCATTGTTCTAGTAAAGGTAACCAGTCGCGAGCAAGTGATGAAATACCCTCCTCGTCTACTAGCGCGTTTCTTTCTGCGGCACGAAGTTGGTTTCTTAAATCTTTTAAGGCGTAATAAGTCGACGTGGGAGAAACATCCGAGCGCGGGTCTAAGCCTGCGATTTCAGTTTCAGAAATAGGGGAAATATACTCTTCAAATACAAACATTCCGTCGTCCTAATAATTATCCATAAAACTCCAATAAAGCGGAGCGGATTTCATATTACATTCTTTATATTAAAATACAAGCCCAGTTACAATTGCGTTCAAATCATAAGAATTGCAATTATATAAACAATGAACCTGCATTATAAATTAATTAACACCTAAATTTATATCATTATTAAAAAATAATTATTTAGTAAAAAGTGGTATTGTAGCTTCATCTTGAATTTTGTATGTTTCCGATTTGCTACTAAAATTTTCATGACCGTATTTTATTATAATACAGGTAACATTATCACGTGCACCTCTTACTAAAGAAGAATGCATAAGCGCCATACCTGAATCTATAATACTATTAGGTTCTAATGACAAACATATTTCTTCATCAGACAATTCACCTGTTAACCCATCTGAACAAAGTAAGAAAATATCATTAGTATTTACTTCACCTTGTACTACATCTACTTTAACTTCGTCTGTAACGCCCACAGCGCGTGTAATCACATTCGAAAGCGGGTGCGTTTTTGCTTCCTCAACTGAAATTACGCCTTCATCGATAAGATCGTTCACTTGGCTATGGTCCCGCGATATTTGCTGTAATTGACCATTTCGTAGCATGTATGCTCTGCTGTCGCCTACCCATAAAACGTAATATTGATTATCTTTTATAAATAAAGCAGTTACTGTACTGCCCGCTGTTTTGCTTCCTAAGTACTGAGCACTGTATTCATTTAATTGACGATTTGCATCTTCAATAGCTGAAACAATATGCGAAACGCTAAGCGTAGCTAATGTCTTTTCTTCTACTTTTGCTCTAATCACGTCAACAACAAGCTGGCTTGCAACTTCACCCGCTTCATGTCCGCCCATTCCATCGGCTACTACCCATAAGTTATGGCTGTTAATTTCGACATGGGAGTCTTCATTTAATTGCCTAACAGCACCGCGATGAGTTATTGCGTAACTTGTACTTAAATTGCTAATCACTATTTTTTACCTGTGTGTAATTCCATTCCCAATGCTTCCATCGGCCATCTAACATAGCTGCAACTTGGTTAACAGGCGGTAGTCCTGAAGTAACGAGCATCATAGGCTTTATATTGCATGAACCGTGAGTCCACCAAACACTATAGTCACCATGCTTTTTATATAAAAGTGCATGAAGGGCGTCTTTTAAAACATCACTTGATAGCTCATCACCTGAGAACTCAAATGCTTCACCCTCTTTATTTTTGTCACTAGAGAGAGAAATACTAAGCTGCTTTTTAGGCTCTGAAAGCGTTCTTATCGATTTAGCAACCTCTTTTCTCCACATGAAAAGGTCAACAGAGCTATCTAGCACTTTAAGTACAGTGTCTTCATACTCTAAGGAGAACACGCCCGAATTTAATACTTCTATTGGCGCAACTTCTAATGTACTGGCTACCGTAAATGGATAATGACGCCCTACTGCATCCATGCTCGGTAACAGAGTTCCCATTACACCTTTATCACCGACAATATTTGGCGATAATGCAAAATGCCATACAGGGCCTGTTAGGTAGTTATCCTGCCAATTGTCACCCAACTGTTCTTTGCTTACAGCAATAGCTGCTTGCAGCCATTGCTCCCAGTGCTCTGAAAATTCTTTCGAAACGCTGTCTTGAACAAAGTCCCCTAAGCTAGGGACTTTGCCAAGGTAGCCTATATTTATAATCGGGTCGGACATGAAAACTTCTCTACACTTTTATTCCAAAATGGATGTCTAATTGATTTTGGCAATAGCTCAACTTTTGCGTTGTTACCCATGAGAGAAAAATGTAACTCTAAATCCTCACGTGTTTTTGCTCTTTTAGCGCTCAACTCATCCAACATGCGATAAAGCGACCATTCACCTTGGTAAGTTGTATTTACAGAACGCCCTCCATTAGGCGGCGTGAATACAACTCGCGTTTTACTTTGTCCACTTGCGCCTGGCCAAACAAAGTTTGTAACTCTTAAGGGACCATGGCGGTAAATCATTGATTGACCATCAATTTCAATCATTAAGCTCGATGTAGTTTTATCCAGCGATAGCGGACGTAAGCCAAACTCAATTCTAGGAGTTGCACTTCCACCATCGAAGAACACAGTTTGAATTTGATGGGCTAGTTCAAACATGGCTAGAGTATCAGCGCTTATGCCAATGTCTTTTTCAAACTTCCACGGACTCGAACTCATATCCACACTAGGCGCTACATAGTTAGTGAAGAAGCTATCAATGGTGCCATCTGGTCCAAAGAAACGTGTAAAGTCTTTCATATTCACTTCTTTTTGTGCATAAGGAGAGAATGGGTATCGGCCCACAATAGCTGCGTTGTACTCACGTAAAACCTGGCTTTTCCAAATCTCATTTAAGTGTCTGTTAGCGCTATTTTTAGTGATATTACTGGTATCTCTGCTTATATCTAATAACCAACTATTAAATGGGTAAGGTAGATCACGGCTTTGGAACTCAAGTTGGCGAATGAAACTTGGTTTACTTTTTCCACTGATTTGATCTTTTATCGATGACTTTAACTGATCGCCTCTATCTAGCTTAGTTAGATATACATTAAGCTCTCTGAGATTTTTCTGAATGTTATCTAATTGCTGAGTATCAATATTTATAACATCTTCAAACGCTTCCTCAACCTGATAACCAGGCAGCTTGATATCAAACTTAGGGGCTTCGTCAGGTAAAAAACGTTTAATTCTATTGGCTTTAGTTTGCATTGCAATTTCAGCAGCATTAGCGGCAACTTTACCCGCTGCTTTTTGGTTCTCTGACACCGGCAGTTTGGTTAATTGCACATTTTTTTGCACAGCCATAATAATGTTTTTAATCGGTGCTTCTGAACCTGCTAGTACATCTGTAATATTGACACCCTCAGCAGGTGAGCTGTACTGATTTAGGCTTAGATCGTCGATAAATGACTGCCAAAAGAAGATATAATCTTGAAAATAACGTTGCTCTAATTTCTTTTCAATTTCTTCTTTAGAAATATCATAAGTGCCCGATGCCTCCTCGCCATATACCCAGCTGCTTGCCATCAAATTGCCAAGCATTTTACTTTTCTCAACATTAAAAATGCCGTGAAAACCGTTAAAGGTATATAAACCAGGAATACTTCGAGTCAGCTCGCCATTGTTTCTGAACGTGAATTTTTGCGCACTTTCAAAACTAATAATGTCTGTTAACCTAAACGGCGGAATGCTGCTATCAAGAAAATCAGCTTGTAGGCGTTGGTATGCTCTTTCGGCTATTGGTAACTTAGTTAACTCAGCTCTAGCTATACGCACTGCTTGATTATCTATTTTTGTTTGACTAACACCAAGCTCTAATAAGGCAGCAATGTGGTTCATCAACTGGCCACGAGTCAGCGCATTTTTATCACCTGGTAGGTTTCTTTCAAGGTATGCATTAAACCAAGCCGAAATATCTTCACTTTCAAAGTACTCAGGTTGGAATAGCATTAAATAGCACTTTAGCGTCTCGTATAAATAGCTAAGGTGCTCTGGATGCGCTTCCATTTCTTTAATTAACGTATTGGCTATATAAGGTTCTAAATACGTTTGTAGAGACCTGTTATAGGCTTGTGTAGATGACTGTTTAATTTCATTAAGCTTATTAAAACCTATCGACTGAGATTCATCGTCATCAACTAACGCAGGATTGTTAGCTGGTAAATTTCTTAGCGCATTGAGCCTGTCGTTTAATACTAATAAGTTACTTCTATCAAACGAGGCTCCATCTAGCTCCTGATAAGTTTCAATGGCTTCATCTGTAGCAGCCATTAAATTATTATTCCATGCAAAGCTAAAGTACCACGAAATAGAAAAACCAATTACCGCAATACTAGCTAAAGAAATACTACCTACTCTCAGCCATTTGTTCTGCTTATCGTGATGTTTGTTAGTACTTGCTAGGTTTTGCTCAGGGAAAATCACACCTTCTAAAACGTTTTTAATAAAGAAGCTTTTCGATTGATTTATATAGCTAGAATCTGCTGAGTTTACATCATTTAAAAAGCTAGCTGGCTTCCCTTCTTGAGTGGCACTGGTCAAATACACGCCCCTAAACATAGGGAGTTCTTCATAGGCGTTAGGGGTAAAAATTTCTTTTAAAAACGCATCGCCTACACCTTGCAGCACACGAAGTTGTCTCGGAAATTCAAAAATTTTGGCTCGTATTTCTTCATTACGCTCGTTAATCAACCTACGATTAAGCATTTCTGTCAGTTTTGAAATTAACGCGTGAAACTCTTTATTAAACGCTTCAACTTGAGTGTCTTTATCTAGGTCTAACTCAAAAGTAACCCCCCAAACTTGCTCGCATTCTTCTTCTGTAAGCTCGCCAAAAAACTCTCTAAAACCTTCAATTAAATCAACTTTAGAAAGAATGACGTACACCGGAAAAGTCATACCCAACTGATTTTGTAACTCTTGTAAGCGCTGTTTAATTGCGCGGGCATGCAGATTACGCTCTGTTTTAGTTTGACTCATGAGCTCAGAAATACCCATGCTGATCATTACACCATTAATGGGGCGCAGCGGGCGGTACTTGCGTAAAAGCCCTAAAAAACCTTCCCAGGCGCGCGAGTCATGCTTTGCGTGGCTACTTTGTGTTGTGTATCGTCCTGCGGTATCAATAAGTACGGCTTTATTAGTGAACCACCAATCACAGTTTCGTGTACCACCTACACCGTGCACTAAATCAACACCTAGCTTATCTTTTAACGGATAGTCTAAGCCTGAGTTATTAATAACCGTTGTTTTACCGGCCCCAGGCGGGCCAATCATAATATACCAAGGTAATTGATATATATTTTTACCCTTAAATAACTTTACATCTTTAAGTAAGTTGATGGCCTCATTCATGCGGTTTTTTAACGTGGTGATCTCTTCATTCACCTCGTTACTGTTCGACTCATCGCTTTCGATTAGCTCATCGGCCATTTTCTCATCGCGTTTGCTTTGTTGCGTTAAGCTATAAATTTTGGTGATAGCAAACACTAAAATAACAAACAAAATTGTTAACAGCCGTGCCGCTACACTCTCTAAAGGAATAAAGTCAGCAACCGCAATAAGCGGGCCGCCGAACCAAATTAATAAAGATAACGCCAAAAAGCCGATAATTAACATGGCTGTTTTAGAAGTGAGTACGTAAGTAATTTTTTTTATTTTGTGTGAAAAACTCATGTCAGCCTCATTAAAATAATAAATCGATTTCAATTCGTCGGTTTAGTGACCGAGAAGCTGAATCTGAATTGCTGGCGATAGGCTCTGCAGCACCTTTACCTTCAGGCCATAGACGGCCACTTAGGTTTGTACTTTTAGCCATAGAATTAGCAACTTGCGTTGCACGGGCTAAAGAAAGGTGCCAATTTGATGGGTATTTATCAGTCCGAATAGGCGTATCATCGGTATGCCCAGTAATTAAAATACGTCCTTTTGTTCCTTCCAAACTAAGTGCTAGCTTTTCTAAAATGGGCTGAATTGACGGTAGTAATTTTGCGTCGCCCTGATTAAATAAGCTTTCGCTGTTTATTGAAATTCGTATGCGGTCTAGGTTTTTCTTTACTGTAACTATCCCCATCTGAATTTCTGTTTGCAGTAACTGCTCAAGTACTAATAGTTGTTTATCTTTTTTATCTATACTTTCGTTTTGCGCTATAGGATGAATCACAGCTAGCTTGTCGTTAAGTGAAGCAACGCCGTCGTTTAGTTTCATGTTGATAAATAAGTAAACCATTAACAGCACTAAACCCAACACTGAAAAAATCACCCAAAGCGGAACTTGATTTCTAAGCTCTACGCCAGCGGCAACACGCTGCTTCCAATTAGGTGAAAGTTTATTGTTCAATGGACCATCTAATTGATTTAAAAGGTGATACATTTGAGAACGATATTCTTCTATTTTAGTATCGCCACCGTTGTCTAATCTGTATTTACCTTTAAAGCCTAAGTTCAAGCAATGGTACTGCAGCTCAATAAATTGTTTGTGTTGTTCAGGTTGAGCCAGTGCGTTATCAAGCAGGGTGTAAAAGTATTCACCGCCAAACGTTTCTTTATGGAACGTCGATAGTAAACTCTCATCAGCCCACTCCATTGAGCTCCATTTAGAATTTAAAACTGATTCATCTAAAATCGCGCACAAGCAATAACGCGAGTTAGTGATTACATCTTTAGAAAGCCCCTGGTTGCGCACTTCAACTTCAAAGCGCTTCACAGCCTCAACACAGCGATGCTTTAAAGCAGCAATATTTGTCATCTCTTTAGCTTGGCTAATAGAAATTACAATTGAAAAACAATCTGTTGCCGCTTCTAAAAGTGGGTTTTTAAAAATTGAAACTTTAGACGTATTAGTAATACTGCTGGCAGCGGGCTCAATAGACATCACTGTTTTATCAGTATCGTTATCAACATTAGGAGTGTTTGAAGTGTCACGCCCTAGTCTACCAGGGCGAGGTTTTATAATGGTTTCATCCATTGAAACTCTTCCTTTAAAAGTTAAGTTCTAATTGCCCAAAGGCTTATTTGTAGCTCAGGGTAATTACCCGATAAGTGGATAGCGATACCACCACTTGAACGAAGTTTTTCCCAATGTTCACCCTGCTTGTTTAACTCAAAGTAATGAAAACCTGCATGGTATGGGATTTGACGCGGTGCCGTTGGTAAGTTGCTAATGGTAATACCAGGAATTTGGTTATTAACTAAGTCGCGTATAGTTTCCACACTACCGATCTTAATTTGTGAGGGCAGTATTTTTCGCAGCTCTTCGTGCGGTACACTTGCTTTAATTGCTAAAACAAATTGTGCCGAATTGAGTATAGACTTATCTTTTAGTGCCCCAAACGAAATACCAAACTTACTTTGTTCTAGTTTAATTTCTGTCGCAGTTTGTTCAATGACATGGCTTAAAGATTGATATAAGAAATTGACTACTTCAGCAAAGACTTTAGCCAAATTATTATGATCGTACTTAGGCAACTTTGGTACTCGTTTATTTGCAGTGCTAAAAGTCGATAACTCACCCGCCAGCTCGATAAGACGAGTATAAAATACATTTGGGTGGATGTTATTCACGCTAAGTAGATTGTCAAAAACAGCATCGTATTTATTAAGGGTTTGCAGCATGATGAAGTCGGCAACCGAAGTGCTTCCTGCATAGCCTTGGCATAAACGCACAGATATACTCTCTGCACGCTGCTTTATCATAGAGCCTATTTCTCTTACTAAACCAAGCAATGGCTTACATTGACCCACTTTTAAAGAGGGAGGTATATATTTAGTATCAAGTTTAATGCTGCCTTCGCTACTTACTTCAATAATGCGCGCAACAGGCAGCAAAATATAACCAGCACTGTCATCAGAAGATAGCATAAGTTTGCTATAAACTTTAGCAACCTGAATAATCTCTTGGGATTGAGTTCCTAGTGAGTCATCACTTACAGTTAAGTCATTTAGCTTATAGCGCGTAACAATATTCTCATCCAATGCTGAAATATTAATACCACTATTTTTGATTGCCGGGATGGCAAGGTATACCACTTCATCGTACACATCTTTATTAACCACTAATGGCTCAGGTAAAGGAGTAGACTGTGGCATTTCAATTGGGAGCAAGTCTGGCGTAATGGCACTTAAAGACTCAAGAGCTAACTGCCCTGAGCCCAATAACTGTGTGTCTATACTTATATCAAGTATGCCCCACGGATCAGATAAATTGCCCTTACATAATTGGTTTATTAAATTAGAAAAATGCTTATCTGATTGTTGAAAATGTTGCGGCCTTAAGAACATCCCTTCAGTCCACGCAACACGAGTGTTGTCACCCATTTTACAAATCCTTTTTATCGCTCTCTCATGTATGTTGCAATTGCTTCAACATTTACATTTATATCGTCATAGCCAGTAGGGTCAACCTCAATAACTGCTCTCCACCTTGCTTGGTCGATATCTCTATAAGCCACAACAACACCCACGTAGCGGGTATTTCTATTAAGGCTCATTTTGTATTTTTGTACTGAGTTTGGTTGTAGTTCTAGCTCATCTTTTTTAAGTAAATCTGGGCCTAATAGTTTTTCAGGTGTTTCGTATAAACTAAAAAAATCCTGAGTATCAAAAATAGTTCTTGAACTTAGTTCAAATATTTTCATAACAACTGGCGACGGTCTCTCTGATGTGTCGGGATTTACATCTTTAGAAACATTAATAATTAAATCAGTTGAAGGCGGAACTATTTTGTTAACGGTGGTACACCCAACCGTCAAAAAGAGTAGGCTAATGCTCATAAAAAAGAGCTTAAATTTAGTCATTATTTACTTTCCTTCCTAAAACGTTTCTTGAGTTTTATCATTATAAGCCTTTAAAAAATCGTCAGATAACGCCATGGCACCTTTGGCATTTACGTCCTGTGCTAACTCTTCATGAAGGCTTTGGTATATCTTCCAACATTTTGCTTCTGACTGGCCTGGAATAATTTTTAATACATTCGAGTTTTCGTTTACTTGCTGGGATATCTGCTGAGGAGAAACCTGCTCTAAAATCCCTTTAAGTACACCATCAGCTCCTGCTAATAAAGCATGTTCATGTCTTCGAGTATCAGTAAAGCTTTCTTTAATCGATTCACGAGACGACAGGAAGCTTGCACTATTTCTGATGAATAAATTCTGAATAACATCATCAATATCTGCAGAAAACTTAATCGGGTTATTTTGTTTAGTTTGAAACATGGTTTGATTCAAGCGTAATTGATTTTTTACCAAAGCTCGTTGTCTTAATGACTCCATTAACTCGTTTAATAATAAATTTAAGCTTTGACCCATTTCGAACCACAACTCAGGTGTATTGAGAGCATTTTGAAGCTCAGCTTTAACACCTAAACCTTTTAAAAACGCCTCAGATAAGGCGGAATTAGCGCTTGCGGTACTAGCCTGTGTTTGCGATTGTTTTACTGGCTGCTTAACGGGTTCTGGTGTTTTTTGAGGCTCAACGTTAACGGGTTGCTCTGCCACTGCAATATCATCAAAATGGTTTTGCGGTGAGACTGACACATCGGGGTTCATTAGATGTGATAATTCATCCCAATTTTCAGGAATTTGATTATCAGGCTGTGCCATGCTTTCTTCTTTCATTGAAACAGAAGGCATTGACTCATCTAAAATAGATTCATTTAAAAATAAATCACTTGAAGAAAAATTATCTATTTCGGGTGCTGGAGCACTATTTCTTAGTGCAAAGTCATCCGTATTTGAGCGGGCTTCTGTGTATGCTGTCGTAGATTGAGAATCAGCTAACTCGACTTCAATTTGAAAATCCCCCACAGTAATCACATCACTGTGGGCTAAACGGTGTTTATTACCTTGACCAAGCGCAGACACGCCAAAATTAACAAACGTTCCGTTAGTGGAGGTATCGTATAAATAAAACGAATCGCCTTCTTTTTCGATACGGCCGTGTCGGCTAGAGATTATTTTTTCAGGATCGGGCAAATGCCAATCGCACGTTTCGGACCGGCCGAAAATAAGGGAGTGTTTAGTTGTTTTAGAAGCTTCAATTTCAGGCGAGAGTCTATGATAACTAGTTATATTTAGTATCAGTTCCATTTGATAAGTTAGTCCCATAAATCTACATTTTCAGTAGGATAAAGTAGAAGCGAAACTATTGTCAACATTGAAATTAATATATAAAAATATACACAGATATTTAAATTTGAAGACAATGATAAATTTAATAAACCTAAAAATATGAAATCCAATAATTAAACTCCTGTTTGAATGTTCCTTTTTCAGCACACTTCCGCAAACTTTATCTCATGAAAATTAAAGTGAATGATTATCGCTGAATGTACCTTTAACGCCTTTTGCAGCTGTTTTAAGGAAGTTATTTTTTAAGTTTAAAAATAAAAATAAGTTTTAAGTGAGTTTAAACAGACGACGTAACCGATTTTGTATGAAACTTCTACGCCAGAAAGATTGCTAAAGTAATCTTTTTTTGTAAAAATACTTCAGTTATCAAAGGGAGAATTGATAAAAACGATAAAAATTCACCTTTGCAATTATTTATATATACACAATAAAAGGATTTATAATGAGCGGTATCAATAACTCTAACGATAAAACTCAGATAGCGTCGCTTGATTCAAATCTCAAAAAGCCACAGGCTAAAAATAAACTCAACCTAATTGGTAAAAAAATATCAGCTCGTTACTTGGTTGAAGAATTAATTGGCCAGGGCGGTATGTGTTATATCTATCGTGCAAGGGATTTATTTTTAGAAAGCCCAAGTCGCCCTGAAGTATTTGTTGCAATAAAGGTGTTACTCGAGGAGTTTTCACACTCAGAAGAGGCCATCACTCTCCTTAAAGATGAAACCACTAAAACACAACAGTTAGCCCATCCCAATATTGTTAAAGTGTATTCTGCAGGTTCAGATGGCGATCTTCATTATGTAACGATGGAGCTTGTTGAAGGCGAAACACTTGAGCAAATAATAAAAAGAAACAAACCCACAGGTATGGTGTTTAAAAAAGCGAAGGTGATTTTAGAACAATTAGCTAATGCCCTGATTTACGCGCATGCACGCGGTGTCATCCACAATGATTTAAAGCCATCAAATATTATTTTTGATTCTAACGGCAACTTAAAAGTGCTTGATTTTGGTATTGCAAAACATAAAACCATTGAAGATGCTTATGCTGTTCAAAACGAGCAAAATGCTGCTGTTGTAGGTGGTTACACTCCCACCTATGCAAGCCCAGAGCAACTTAAAGGAGCTGAGGCTTCAGTTAAAGATGATGTGTTTTCTTACGCATGTATAGCGCTTGAACTGTTAAGCAGCAAACACCCATTTAATCGTGTAGCAGCTGATAAACTAGCAAAAGATACCTCAGCAAAACGCCCTAGTAACTGTCCGTTATGGTTATGGGGTAGCTTAAACAAAGCAATTGCATTAAACGCGTCTGATAGATTAAGCTCGCTCAACCCCGTTTTAGCTAAATTAAAGCAAAATTACAAACCGACTGTCGCATTAGTCGCAAGCTTGGTAATTGCCTCAGTATTGGCAGGACAATATTACTTATCTAATAACAACACTGTAAAACAGCTCGAAGCTAAGTTAGACAATGCTCAAGCTATAAACCAACAAGTAAAAACATGGATGTCATGGAATGGCCCCAGCATACTCGATAAACTTTCTGAAATACCGCCTCAATACGACGTTCTAAAACAAGGGTTATTGCGTGTAAATCAAGAGAGTGTTTTGCAAAGTTTCGATGGTATGGCTAATCAGATAAACAATAGTGGTGGCAAGTTTAAGAACTTCGACGAAACTATAGATGTTTACACGCAAGCACTTGAATACTACCCTGACTCGGAAAAGCTCTCTGTACAGCTTGAGAGTATTTTAAGAGAAAGGCAATCTATAATTTTTGATATTACATCACGAATTAATCTACTTTTAGAACAATCTCGTTATAACGAAGTTGATAATAATAGTATTCCTCAGCTAATTATTGATTTAAAACAGGTTGATGACACCTACGTCTATCAACCTTCGCAAATTCACTTTGATAATTACAAGCTAGCGCTCGAAAAAGCTATAGAAGAAGACAACGTTATTGAACAAAAATCGTTATTAAACGTAGGGAAAGCTATCTTTACTGATACGCAAAAACAAGAGCTGCAATTTGCTGAACTGCTCAAAAGAGAGGCGGCAATCGACGCTCTTAGCTCGTATCAAGAAAGAATCAATAAAGGCCTACAAGCTCAATTTCCAACAGCGGATGCTATTGTATTTTACCAGCCACGCTTTGATCGCTACACAGAAAAACTTGAAAGCGTTGAGCAATACAAAGAACTATTAGAATTTGAAGAGCAAATTAACGTGGAGTCAGTGGATTTACCATCAGACTTTTCGCTTTTGGTTTCTTTAAAACAGGAGTTATCTAAACGATACATTACAATGGCGAATACCTTAATGAAGAGAAAGATGTATCGTACTGCCGAGCAACTAGTAGAGCGAAGTGAAGCCATTACTCAATCACTTGATAATGTTTTATTGTAACTTATTAACTATAAAGCAAAGCGATTGTGGCTTTGCTTTTACAATACACTTTAAAAGTTGATGAACACTTAGTTTTACCGACGAAAGTCAAGGATGACGAGTTAAGCTAACGCTTGTACTCCTCCATGATATTTCGCAATTTTAATTACTATAATGATTTATGGAGTACCAATGAAAAAAATAACCGCACTAGCAGCATTACTCATTTTAAGTGGCTGTGCAAACACTTCAAATATGAATGAAACTGAACAAAAAGTTGAAGACAATGTTGCCGATGTTCAAGCTGAAGTAGCCGAGGTGGTTGCTCCAATCTCACTTACCGTAATTACTAACCCTAATGACGCGCGCGTGCGTATTATGAATATCAAACCGGTATACCAAGACGCGATTGAACTAAAAGAAGGTGAATACGATATTGAAGTAAGCAAGCCTGGCTACCAAACTTATCGTAAGTGGGTCGTGGTTGATAAAAAAACCATACTTACAGTTAATCTAGATGAAGTAGCAAAAACTGAAGCTGCAAACTAAACGCCATGTAAATGTATTTATGCCTTTAAATACGCATTAATTTAAAGGCATAACTCTCGCATTTTCTTCAAACAATATAATACCCCCTATTACACTCACATTCCCAAAAATACATAGCCATAACACCACTATAAAACGTCGCTTTTGCGATTTATGCCTAAGCCATTGTTGTGCAATGAGTGCACCGGGCCAACCGCCAACTAGCGCTAGTATATGTAGTGTGCGCTCAGGTGTGCGGTTTACTTTTTTATGCGTTGATTGCTTTGCTTGTCGTTTATCCCAAGCGTACATTATAAATGTGATTAGACTCAGTGAGCTTATATAACCTGGTACATAAATAGGCAAGTACTGAGATAGATACGCAAGCCAAATCACAGCCAAAAAAAGCAGTGAGAAGATGATTAATGTTTTCTTTATCAATTCATGATCGCCTATACTAAAAAGAGTTAAACCAAAATAATAAGAGCGAAATTATGACATACTTTAAAGCCCTATTTTTAGTATTATGCTTATACGTCTTTAATAGTTACGCCGCTGATACCCCAAGTAAGCTTGATAAAGAACTCGCTGTATTTAAACCTTATTTAGGTACTTGGCAGGCCGATTTTAAAGTGCCTGAGGGAGCCAAACCAGTACAAGATGTTGGTCGATGGGAGCGAGCATTAAATGGTAAAGCGATACATACCAAGCACTCTATTAATGAAGGTGAATATGGTGGTGAGTCGATGATTTTTTACGACAGTAAAAAAGAGTCATTGGTGTTTTACTATTTCACTACCGCAGGTTTTTACACAAAAGGCACCATGAAAGTGCTTAGCCCTACCCAATTTGTCGCGTATGAAGAGGTAACAGGGAGTAAAGAAGGCATTACTAAAGTACGCTCGATAAGCGAGCTAAAAAACGATGCGTTTGTTGTTTCAACGTCTTATTTAAAAAAGGGTGAATGGACTAAACCTGAGCAACGTACATACACACGCAGCACTAAAGCCGTTAAATTTAAATAACGTTGTATTTAAAACACATAAAGGCAGCTCAGGCTGCCTTTGTCATTTATAAAACCGCTATTATTTAGCAAACTTTTTAAATGGTTCATCAACGGGTGTATCAGCAAGGTGGTTAGTGTAGTTGCTCATTACTTTTTGCGATAAACCAACAATAATTTCTAGTAGTTGTTGTTTACCGTAACCTGCTGCAAAAAACTTCTCAATTTGCTCATCGCTAATTACGCCGCGATCGCGTGTCATTGCAAGCGTTGTTTCACGTAGTGTTTCAAGTTTTGCATCTGCAAGTGGTGTTTTGTTTACTAGTGCATCTACAATACCTTGGTCAACTTTCATTGAAGCGGCAATTGCGCTGTGCGCTGGTACACAGTAATGGCACTCGTGTTCAACGTTAATTGTTTGCCATACAACTGTTAGCTCTTCTGCGTTAAACGATGTTTTTTGAAATAGCTCATGCAGTACTTGGTAGCCTTTAAGTAACGTAGGCGCCTCTGCCATTACTGCATGAAGGTTAGGCACCATGCCAAATGCTGCTACTGAATCAGCCATTAGCGATTTTGATTCTTCAGGTGCGTTGTCTTGAGTATATAACGTAAATTCTGCCATGTTCTGCTCCAATAAATTAATGTGTTTGAGTAACCTGAACTCTGGATAATAAATCTATCTCTAACAGCTATTTTCAGCGATAACTGCGTTGAATTTACTTGCAATAGGCTAGCTATTGACGCGTAAATTCGCCTTGTTTTCACTAAAAACCTCTGGCTAGAGAAAATAACCTTTAATATCATCATGAAGAAATATGTTAGTAAATCTCTTAACCAGAATTCAGGTTAAATAACTTCGAGACACATACTATTTGATTTTGAGCGACTGTTCAAGTTAAAATTGAGCATACGTTCAAAATAGTTGAGATTAAAATGGCTAACAAAGTTAAATTTGAACGCGAGAATGTAATTCGCGTTGCAAGCCAATTGTTTTGGGAAAAGGGGTTTACAGCTACCTCAACCCGCGATTTACAAGAAGCGATTAATATGCGCCCTGGCAGTATTTATGCGGCGTTTGGCTCTAAAGAAGGCCTATACAGCGAGTCTTTAAAAGACTACACCGTACAAATGAAAAGCCAAATTGATGGGTTTTTAGCAAGTTCTGATTCTGTTTTAGGTGGTTTGCGTGCATTTGTCGAAAACGTAATAATTAAAACTAAAGACTGTAGCCCAAGTGCTATTTGTATGTTGGTAAAAGCAAACAGTGAATTCGCAGAAAAAGATGCCTCTTTATATGAACTGAGTTTAGACTTATCGGCAAAATTTGAAGCTTACCTAACCACCTTATTTGCGCAAGCTATTAAAAATAATGAGCTGAGTAGCAACCTTACGGCACTTGAATATGCACAGTTCTTTCAGGTGCAATTTACTGGTCTGCGTGGCTATTTCAACCGCCCAGGTGTAGAACAATTAGCGCAGCCGATGATCAATCAAATGTTTGATTTGATCAAAAAGCTATAAGTCTCATATTACTCACTACAAAAAAGTCTCAACAAAAAAAGCGGCTAATTCATACTGAATTAGCCGCTTTTTTATCAGGTAGTGTTGATCTTTACTTACGTTTTGAGTCTATTTAGCTCGCTATCTTGCTGCGCTACCAATGCATTAAGCGCTTCACTACTATCACCCGCCTGGGTAGATAAATCAGCTAATTGTGCTGCCGCATCTGATATAAGCGTTAGGTTACGGTTTATCTCTTCGGTTACTAAGCTTTGCTCCTCAGCTGCGGTGGCAATGTGCGTAATTTGATTCGTAATTTCATCTACTTTTACTACAACACTATGCAGCGCTTCAAAAGCAACTGAGGTTTCGTCTACTGCACTTTCAGCGCGTACTACCCCTTTTTCAATTACGGTAGATGCGTTACCTACTTCTAACAATAAGCTATCAATAAGTTGGCTAATATCATCGGTAGATGAACGTGTTTTAGAAGCAAGGGCTCGTACTTCATCTGCAACCACAGCAAAGCCTCGACCATGTTCGCCAGCACGCGCGGCTTCGATGGCGGCGTTAAGTGCAAGTAAGTTTGTTTGCTCAGAAATAGTTCTGATCACATCTAAAATTTGCGTAATATCTTTACTACGCGATGCTACTTTTTCAACGGCTTGGTTAGCTTCTTTTATTTCTTCAGACATAGTTTTAACTTGGCTCATAGCTGACGATAAGCTCGTTTCACTACTTACCACTAAACCATTTATTTCATCCGCTTGTTGAGCTGATTGCTCTGAGGCTCTAGCAACTTCAAGTGCGGTTGCGCTCATTTCGTTCATGGCGGTTACTACACTTTCAATTTCTTGAAATTGCGATTGTACGTTTTGTTTAGTATCAATGGCTATATGTTGCGCTATTTCACCTTGATGCTTAGTTTGTGCTGAAACACCTTTTAGCTCAGCAATTAAGCCTCTTAACTTAGCTAAAAATGCATTAAAGCCACCAGCAAGAGCAATAAGTTCAGCATGCGTATCGACGTGCAGCGTATGCGTTAAATCACCTTCAGAGCTGGCAAGATTATCAACACGTTGTTGAATTTGCTCAAGCGGTGCAACCACGCTACCTACTACTATTTTCATAACAATAAAGGCAATTATAGCTATCACACCGCCCGTTATTAAAATAACTAAACCTAGCTGATTTGCCGAGTCACTCATATTTTTAGCTAACGCGTTAGGGCCCTCTAGTGCTAGGTTACTTGGCACTTCAATAAGTAAGCTCCAATGAGTGTTAGCAAGTTTAATATTTATAGGGTAATTAACTAAGTATTCATCCGCTGTTTTAATTAACTTGTTTTGACCTTTAGTATTAGCAAGTTCGCTGTAAGTATTGCTGCTAACAGCTTCTTTAAACGGACGGCCTAATTTAGATTTATAATGACTGCTGCCTACAATTAATCCCATATCACTTAACAACGTAACTTTGGCTTTACCGTTATATAACTCACCAGAAAGCTGCTCTGTAAGGCCCTGAAAAGTTGGTAGTGTTAAATCAACACCCGCTAAACCAATAAAGCGGCCTGATTTAATAATTGGCACTGTTAATGAAGTAAGCATAACAGAATCGCCAGAGGGGATTTCGTAAAGGTACGGTTCCATAATACAAGGCTTAAGTGTATCTTTTGCACACAAGTACCAGTGGGCTTCACGAATACCAAACTCGTTTAACGACGTTAAATATTTATCAGCGGCATTAGCTACTTTTTGTTGCTCAATATTGCCGTTTTGGTCGCGCGTTATATACACCTCTAACGTGCCATCGCCATTAACAGAATGTTTGAAACCTTGTGTAAATTGCGCGTCTTGTCCATCAAATGCGTTAGCTTCAAACTGCGAATAAATAGACGATAAAAATTGATTCTTCTCTAAAATAGAGCGATTAATGTTCACCACAGTATCGCGATTTAGAGTTTGAGTTTTAGCTGCATCACCAAGCAATGCAGCTAAAGAATTAGGCACTCGGTAAGCTTCATTTATAAAACCAGCTATTTTTTCACCGTAGGCAGCAGCATTTGCATTAAGCTTTTGCTCAACCTCAGCCACTATATAATCTTCAGATTCTTTTGCGAGCGCTTCACTGTTTGATGACATTTGCCACCACAATACGCCAGAGAGAACCAGCACTGTTAAAAATGTACTACCTACGGTTATCCACAATAACTTTTTTGCTAACGAGATTTCTTGCACTTAAATTACCCTTTAATTAAAACTACGGGTACAGTTTAGTAGATCTTAAAAATGAAGCTATTAAAATCGTTACACTAATAAAAAACTAATACAAACGTTTAGCTTTTATTTTTGATTAAAAAGGCCGTGGCTATAGAGGCCAAAATAAGCAAAATTACACTTACCCATAAACACGCTACAAAACCATAAACCTGAAATACCCACCCTGAAAGCACCGTGCCTAGTAAACGCCCCATTGCATTGGCCATATAATAAAAGCCAACATCAAGCGATACACCATCGCTTTTAGCAAAGCTGACAATTAAGTAACTATGCACTGAGGAGTTAACAGCAAATACACCGCCAAAAATAAGCAAACCTATAATCAGCGTGGCATGAACGGCCACCTCAAGTTGCATAAAAAGTGCTAATAGTGCTGTTACACCACTTAGCAGCAACACCCATAAATAGGCATGTTTAACGGTATCAACACTTGAGTTACTGGTGCCGGTAATACGCGGCGCTTGCGATTGCACGCCGCCATAACCAATAACCCAAAGCGCCATAAAGCCACCAACCCACCAAAAGTTCCAATTAAACTGCTGGGCTAAATAAATAGGTAAAGCCACTACAAACCACACATCACGCGCGGCAAACAAACATAATCGCGCTGCGCTTAATAAGTTTATTGCACGAGATTTAGAAAATAGCTCTTTAAACTTGGGCTTATTTTTAGCCTTGCCCATGTCGCCTTTTAAAAATACAACGCTAATAATCCACGCAATAGTAAGTAGTAAAATAAGCGCCTTCAAAGCACCTACAAAACCCAATACCGTAAGGAGTAAACCACCTAAAAAGAAGCCGACCCCTTTTAACGCATTTTTTGCGCCTGTTAAAATAGCCACCCATTTATAAAGCTGGCCTTGTCCGCTTTCTCCCTCGGGCACTAAGTGTTTAATGGCGCTTTTGGCGCTCATTTTATTTAAATCTTTGGCTATGCCACTAAGCGCTTGTGCTGCCATAACATAAGCCACTGTGAGCCACTCACTTGGCGCGCATAACATGGCAAGGGCTATTATTTGAAGCGCCAAGCCAAAGTTCATGGTTTTATTAAGGCCTAAATGAGCCCCAAGCCAACCGCCCACTAAATTGGTGATCACACCAAAAATTTCGTAAAACAAAAACAGCATGGCAATGGCCAGTGCACCATACCCTAACTGATGAAAATGCAGCACCACCAGCATACGTAGTGCGCCATCGGTTAAGGTAAATGCCCAGTAATTACCGGTTATAATTAAATACTGTTTTATTGCTGTAGGTAAATTAGCGAGTTGCTCAAACATGGTTTACGCCCTTAAAACCTTACAAATGGTTAAACCAAATCGCTTTTAGCAACTTTAAGCATAAGCTCGGCGGTACGATTAGCGTAACCCCATTCGTTATCGTACCAAGCGTATAATTTAAGCTGGGTATTATTTATAACCATGGTAGAAAGCGCATCAATAATGCTACTGCGTGGATCGGTTTTGTAATCTATCGATACAAGCGGTTTTTCTTCGTAACCTAATACACCTGCAAGCTCGTTTTTAGATGCTTGAGCAAACCACTCGTTAACCTCAGCGGCAGTTACACCACGCTCAAGCTCAAATACACAGTCGGTAATGGATGCGTTAGTTAAAGGTACGCGCACGGCATGGCCATTTAACTTACCTTTTAACTCAGGGAATATATGTGTAATAGCTGTTGCACTACCGGTTGTAGTAGGTATTAAACTTGTCCCGCACGAACGGGCGCGGCGTAAGTCTTTATGTGGCGCATCAATAATCGTTTGGGTATTGGTAATATCGTGAATAGTGGTCATTGAGCCGTGTTTAATGCCTACTTTTTCTTGTAATACTTTTACAATAGGCGCTAAACAGTTAGTCGTACACGACGCCGCAGTCACAATTTTGTGCTCATCTGGGTTATATAAATTATCGTTAACCCCCATAACCACATTTAAAATGCCGTCTTCTTTTACTGGTGCGGTTACTACAACGCGCTTAACACCTTGTGCTAAATATTGCTTTAACAGCTCAGTGGTTTTCATTTTACCGCTGGCTTCTATTACTACATCGCAATCAGACCAATCGGTATCACTAATGGTTTTGTTATTGGTAACGGCAATAGTGTGTTTGCCCACACTAAAGCTATTTTCGTTTGCTGTAACGCTGTGTGCTAAACGCCCATGCACTGAGTCAAACTCTAATAAATGAGCATGTGTTTTAGCATCGCCTGCAACATCGTTTACTTTAATAAATTCTACTTCTGGCCATTCTAATGCTGCGCGCAGTGTTAAACGTCCCATGCGGCCAAAGCCGTTAATACCTACTTTAATTGTCATAATAAATACCTTTAGTAAAGTTATATCAATTTGTTTAATTAACAGCAGCTTGCTGCACGCTCTGGGCGATTCCCCATAGCATTGAGTCGATTTAAATCATCGCTAAAAAACGCAGAATTTTCGTTTCGTGTTTGTGTTAGTACGCTAATAGCCCACTCAGGCAAGGCTTTGTTAATGCTGTAGTAAACCCATTGATTTTGCTTGCGGTCGCTTAATAAGCCACATTGCCTAAGCTGCGCTAAATGGCGCGACACTTTAGGTTGGCTAAGTTCAAGCGCAGCAACAAGCTCACACACACATAGCTCTTGCTCATGGCTAATTAATAACATGGCTTTTAAGCGCGTATCGTCGGCTAAGCATTTGTAAAATTGTAGTGGATTGAGTTGTTCCATAGCATCCTCGTTTAGTTAGTGTGCATACAATAAAACAAAGTGAGAATATATGAAATAGTGAATATACGATTTTCCGTATATTTTTTAGAAGGGTTTAATTAATATGAACTTTGCTAAATTTCAGCACACAACAAAGCCCAGTGGCAAACCACTGGGCTATTACAATGCTAAGTAATCAGTTAATTAAATAACCGAAAGCTCTACTTCAATGTTGCCGCGTGTAGCGTTTGAGTATGGGCATACTTGGTGTGCTTTATTTACAAGCTCTTGCGCTGCTGCCTTATCCATATCACCGAGCGATACTGCTAATTTAACTGCAATACCAAAACCGCCATCAATCGCGCCAATAGATACTTCAGAGTTAATGTGTGTATCACTTGGTAAATCAATTTTTTCGCTACCGGCTACAAATTTTAGTGCGCCAATAAAACACGCTGCATAACCAGCTGCAAATAACTGCTCTGGGTTTGTGCCTTGCCCATCGTCGCCACCTAGCCCTTTTGGGGTTGATAGGTTTACATCTAAACGGCCATCGTCAGATTTAGCTACACCTTCACGGCCACCGGTTGCAGTTGCTTTTGCTGTGTAGGCAACGTTTTGTAATACATTCATAGTGAACTCCAAAGTTTATCAATTAATTTAGTTTGCATGCAAAATAATAGGCTAGGTAATTAGAGATTGCAAATACTTTGCATGCAAATTAAAATGTTTTTTGAGCTTAAGGTATTAACGCGTTAGGAGTTGAGTATGTCGTTTGAGCAATTAAAATTAAAAAATCAGCTGTGTCATAGGTTATATATGGCATCAAATAGTATTGCCCGCGCTTACCGTGAGCCTTTAGCTGCACTTAACTTAACGTATCCGCAGTATGTAGTAATGATGGCGCTGTGGGAGCAAGATGAAGTAACCATCGCGCAGCTAATAGATAAAACCGCTATTGACGGCGGCGCTATGACCCAAATACTCAAAAAAATGACCGAAAAATCTCTGCTAGCTGTTATTAAAGACGAGCACGATAAGCGTAAACGCCTAATTCAGCTTACCCAAAGTGGGCAAGCCCTTAAAAACGAAGCCGCTGATATTCCAAAAAATATATTATGTAAATTTGAAAGTGTAGATCCCACACAAGCCAAACAGCTTATGCAGCTGCTTGACTTAGTGGTAAACGATTTAAATACTAAAAGCGGCGATGAGTTAGCCAACTAACGCGGTTATTTTTTGTTGAATAAACGCCCTAAATGCCGTGATCACCGGGGTCATTTGGCGCCGGTCAGCGTACATCATATAAAGCGGCAGCGGATCACTTTGCCAGTCAGAGCATAAATGAACGAGTTCCCCACTTGCTAAATCCTCAATTACATCCAAGTACGACTTATACGCAATGCCTTTGCCCTCTAGCGCCCAGCGCCTGACCATTTCGCCATCGTTTACTATGTGTTGGCAATTTAGCTGCACTTTTTGCACCGCGCCATTTTTATAAAATCGCCACTCTTTAAACACTTCGCCAAAGCGCATAAACGTAATGGTAGTGTGCTGCGTTAAGTTAAGGGGATGTGTAAGCAATCCAGTTTTTGCTACGTACTCAGGAGAGGCCACTAAAATACGCGCATTATTTAAAAAAAGTGGCGCTGCAATTAACTGTGAATCTTTTGGTACGCCAAAGCGCAGTGCAATATCAATCGACTGGCTATAAATGTCGCTTACTTCGTCACTTAAGTGCAGTTTAAGTTTTACATGCGGGTATTGCGCTAAAAACTCATTAAGCCATTCGCTTAGTTTATTACGCCCTAAATCGCACGGGGCCGATACCTGTAGCATCCCTGTTACTTCACCTACTGCAGTTTGTACTGCAGCTACCCCTTGTTGAATAAGCGAAAGGGAGTCTTTGGCGTAACTTAAAAACTGCTCCCCTGCCACACTTAAGCGTAAACTGCGGGTAGAGCGAATAAACAATACGTTCCCTAAGTCTTTTTCTAGGCGCTTAATAGCCGCACTTACCGCCGCTGGAGTTTGTGCGTTTTGCCTTGCGGCTTCAGAAATACTGGCGCAACTGGCTACATCTATAAAAGTTTGAATATCGTTAAATGATCGCATATTTTCAATTAAAATTTGAAAGTGCTTTAGTTTTTCATGTCTTTTTCTATTTTTCAACTGAGCTATAGTGCTTATAAGTTAAAAATACTTGGTTAAAACCATCAGGAATTCACATGAAAGCATTTGGCTACACCAAAAACACTAAAACGCTTACAGCAAGCTCTATACAAGCAATTGAACTTGATACCCCAACCGCCACCGGGCACGACCTACTTATTGAAGTAAAGGCTATTTCTGTAAACCCTGTAGATACAAAAATACGTGCCAATGTAGCGCTAGAGCAAGGCTACAAAGTATTAGGTTGGGACGGCGTAGGCATTGTAAAAGCCGTTGGCGAGTCAGTATCGTTATTTAATGTGGGGGATCGTGTATTTTACGCCGGCGATTTATCGCGCCAAGGCAGTAATGCGCAATTTCAATTAGTTGATGAACGTATTGTAGGCCGCGCACCTAGAACATTAACCGACGCACAAGCCGCAGCGCTGCCATTAACCAGCATAACCGCCTACGAAATGCTGTTTGATCGCCTGCAAATGCCTAAAAATAAGCAAAATACTCAGCAATCTATGTTAGTTATTGGCGCCGCAGGTGGCGTTGGCTCTATTTTGGTACAACTTGCCAAGCAACTTACGGGGCTAAACGTAGTAGGTACTGCATCACGCGAGCAAAGCGTAGCCTGGCTTAAAGAGCTAGGAGCCGATCACGTGCTCGATCATTCTAAAAACTTAAACGAGCAGCGCAAAGAACTGGGGTTAGCTGAGTTTGACTACGTTATTGGCTTAACCCATACCGACCAATACCAAGATCAAATAGTGGAGTGTATTAAACCCCAAGGTAAATTTGCGCTAATAGACGACCCTACATCGTTCGATATTTTAAAATTTAAGCGTAAGTGTATATCGGTGCATTGGGAGTTTATGTTTACCCGCTCGCTATTTACAACTGCCGATATAACAGCGCAGCACACTTTACTTAATGAAATTAGTGAGCTGATAGACGCAGGTACACTTAAAACCACGCTTGGGCAAAATTTAGGCCCAATTAACGCCGCTAATTTATATAAAGCGCACCAAATTTTAGAATCGCACACATCACGCGGTAAACTTGTTTTAGAAGGCTTTGAAGCATGAATCAGATTAAAAAAATACTTTTAGCAGCAGCCTGCAGCACCGCGTTTTTAACCAGCAGTGTGTTTGCGAATTCCCAACCTACGCACACCGATTTAAACACAGTAGCTACATTCGACGCGCAGCACCCACCAGGTAATATTGCTATTACGCCCTCTGGCCGTAAGTTTTTATCGGTACATGGTTTTTACGGCCAAAAACAAAAAATTATGGAGCTATTAAGCGATGGCACCACCAAACCCTACCCTAATGAAGAATGGGCATACGCGTATAAAAACGGCAAAGGCTTTTACGACGTACTTGGCATAAATGTATCTGCCGATGGCGTATTATGGATGCTAGATACATCAGGCCCTGATCATGCTGGGCGTTTAGTCGGTTGGGATACCAACAAAGAGCAGCTGCATAAAATAATTTATTTAGCTAAACCCACCATTACCGACACCTCGTTTTTAAACGATTTAGTTATCGATAATAAACACGGCGTTGTATACATTGCCGACACCGCACAAGGCAACCAAGCCGCTATTATTACCGTAAATTTAAAAACAGGTGAGGCGCGCAGAGTCTTACAAAATAGCCCATACACCACAGCCGAAAACATCGATATGGTCATTGAAGGGCGCACCATGAAACTAGGCGGCCAACCAGCACGTTTAGGGGTAAACCCAATCACACTCGACCCAAGCGAACAGTGGCTTTACTTTGGCTCTATGTCTGGCACATCGGTTTATCGTATTGCCACCAGCGATATTAACAATAAAAGCCTGAGCGCAAGCGCCCTTGAAAGTAAAGTAACGCGTTACGGCACTAAACCAATTTCCGACGGTATTATTGTTGATGGCGGCGGCAATGTGTATGTTACCGACATAACCAACGGCGCAATTGGCGTAGTAAAACCAAGTGGTAAATACCAGGTATTATTTAAAGACGAGCGCTTAAGCTGGCCAGATGGCTTTAGTTATGGCGCCGATCATAAAATATATTTTACCGTCGATGAGCTACACCGCTCGCCAGTATTAAATAACGGTAAAAATGCCAGCCAAGGGAAATTTAGTGTGCTGTCGTTCGACCCACTAGTAAAAGGTAAAGTAGGGCGCTAATTACAGCGTATAAACCCCAAGCCACGCACCTGCTGCGTGGCTTTTTGGTGCAACTTTTAAGCCTTTTAGCCCCAAAGTGGTGCTAAGCGTTTAAAAGTTATTTTTAGTGGTTTAATAAATACCTGATTTGTATTCATAAAATATTCAATTAACAGTTGGCATAATTCTTCCAAGATACAAATGTGTTCAGTGAAACTCTCAAGGAAAATACCATGGCTAACCTATACCACACCCTTTACCTACTATGGCGTTTAGACATTAGCGTATGGCAGGTAAACGATCCGAGTAATACCCATACCACGTGTGACAAAGAGCGAGTTTACAGCCGATAAACTTCGTATTGATAGGCTTTGCAAGCACAGCCAATGCGTTGTATTGTTAAGTTACTAAAAACAATATGATTGGAACGTGTATGCACGCCTTAGAAGTAAATTTTGATGGCTTAGTTGGCCCTACTCACAACTATGCGGGTTTATCGTATGGTAACGTTGCCTCGTTAAATAATGCGGCAAGTTTTTCAAACCCGCAAGAAGCTGCGTTACAGGGCCTTGAAAAAATGAAAGCCATGCACGACAAAGGCCTAACACAAGGTGTGTTTGCGCCCCACGCACGCCCCGATTTAAACGTACTACGCCGCTTAGGTTTTACCGGCAACGACTCGCAAGTTATTCATAAAGCATTTAAAGCAGACCCAATTTTATTGCGCGCGTGTTATTCGGCCTCTGCAATGTGGACCGCCAATGCCGCTACTGTGTCACCTTCGCCAGATACCCTCGATGGCAAAGTGCATTTTACCTCAGCTAATTTAAACAATAAGTTTCATCGCTCACTAGAGCCTGCTACAACTACCCGCTTACTAAAAGCTATGTTTAATAACGATAGCTATTTTGCACACCACACGCATTTACCCGATCAGGGCTTTTTTGGCGACGAAGGCGCGGCTAACCATACCCGACTTTGCGACAGCCACGGCGAGCAAGGCCTAGAAATGTTTGTATTTGGCGCAAGCGCGTTTAATAGCCAGTTGCCAAAACCGGCTAAGTTTCCTGCAAGACAAACACTAGAAGCCTCAGAAGCCATTTGCCGATTACATAATTTAAAAGAATCGAGCCAAATTTTACTGCAGCAAAACCCAGATGTTATAGATCAAGGCGTGTTTCATAACGATGTAATTGCAGTAGGTAACGCAAACGTACTGCTTTGCCACCAGCAAGCATTTTTAAACCAACACGATGCCCTGCAAGAAATTCGCGATGCCTACACCGGCAGCAAACAGTTATACATAATTGAAGTACCTACCGATAAAGTAAGCATAAGCGATGCAGTAAGCAGTTACTTATTTAATAGCCAATTAGTAAGCCTAGACGATGGCTCAATGCTATTAGTAGCGCCACAAGAGTGCCAACGTAACAGCGCTGTAAACGCCTACATTGAAGAAATGATTTTAGCGGATAACCCAGTAAACCAAGTGCAGTTTTTTGACCTACGCCAAAGTATGCAAAATGGTGGCGGCCCTGCCTGCTTACGTTTACGTGTAGCTCTTAACGAGCAAGAGCTAAGCGCAGTAAACCCTGAGGTTATTTTAACCGATACTAAATACACTCAGCTTTGTGACTGGGCAAAACGTAACTACCGCGATAAGCTAGGCGCAAGCGACTTTGCCGATTCAGCCCTACTTACAGAAAGCTACCAAGCACTGGATGAACTAACCCAACTGCTTAACTTAGGCTCAGTGTACGACTTTCAATTAGAAGGTTAATACCTCAGCAAACACAAAGGCTAATACAAAAATAGCGAGCCAAGGCTCGCTATTTTATTTGTGCTTATGCTAATAGTGTTTAAATATCTTTATTGACCGTTATTGCCGATGCCATCGACTCAGATATGTGCAGCGTTCGCTGCGGAAACGGAATACTCAGCCCCGCGCCTTCTATGGCCTCTTTAACGCGTTTATTTAAATCCCACACGGTTTGCCAGTAATCGCCATTTACAGCCCAAGCACGTAATTGAATGTTTACTGCGCTTTCGCCTATTGAGGTAACCATTACTTTAGGTGCTGGCTTTGCAAGTAATCGACTCTCTGATTCGGCAATTTTTTTAAGTACATTTAAGCCAACATCAATAGAGTCGGCGTACGAAATCCCCACCACTATATCCATGCGCCTTTTACCGTTACGGGTAAAATTTTTAATGTTGCCGCCCCACACTTTACCGTTAGGCGATGCGATATAAAGGCCGTCGGTGGTTTTAAAAATGGTAGTAAATAAGTTTATTTCGTTCACTGTGCCAAGCGTACCACTCGCATCTACAAAATCGCCTGTTTTAAATGGCCTAAGTATGAGGGCGTGTTGATCTTTGATGGTTGAATTTGTAGCTGTATGTTTGACTTTTAGGCAAGGCAGAGCCTGTGAAGTGTGGTTATTCCCCATAAATAGGCGATAACGAAGCATAAATGCCAAACATACGCTGCCCGAAGGGTTCTTTCTATGGGCGATTAACTCCTTGTTGCCTACATGG
>NZ_PNCU01000029.1:0-2444 GCF_005886915.1 Pseudoalteromonas sp. S3776
GTCACCTCATAAATTTGGAAAATATCTGATAATATTTTTTAAGTCTTTCGTCGTTGCTATCTACTTTAGCTATTAACTTCTGTCGCTTGTTTCTGTCACAAAACGCGTTTGGCGTTGTATGGTTAAGCCTCACGGGTAATTAGTACAAGTTAGCTTAATGGCTCACACCACTTCCACATCTTGCCTATCAACGTTGTAGTCTTCAACGGCCCTTCAGAGACTTTAAAAGTCTAGTGAGAACTCATCTCGAGGCCTGCTTCGCGCTTAGATGCTTTCAGCGCTTATCAGTTCCGAACGTAGCTACCGGGCAATGCCATTGGCATGACAACCCGAACACCAGCGGTTCGTTCACTCCGGTCCTCTCGTACTAGGAGCAACCCCTCTCAATTCTCAAACGCCCACGGCAGATAGGGACCGAACTGTCTCACGACGTTCTAAACCCAGCTCGCGTACCACTTTAAATGGCGAACAGCCATACCCTTGGGACCGACTTCAGCCCCAGGATGTGATGAGCCGACATCGAGGTGCCAAACACCGCCGTCGATATGAACTCTTGGGCGGTATCAGCCTGTTATCCCCGGAGTACCTTTTATCCGTTGAGCGATGGCCCTTCCATTCAGAACCACCGGATCACTATGACCTACTTTCGTACCTGCTCGACGTGTCTGTCTCGCAGTTAAGCTGGCTTCTACCATTACACTAACCGTACGATGTCCGACCGTACTTAGCCAACCTTCGTGCTCCTCCGTTACTCTTTGGGAGGAGACCGCCCCAGTCAAACTACCCACCAGGCACTGTCCGTAACCCCGATTCAGGGGCCAACGTTAGAACATCAAAACTACAAGGGTGGTATTTCAAGGACGACTCCAACAAAACTAGCGTCTCATCTTCAAAGTCTCCCACCTATCCTACACATGTAGGTTCAATGTTCAGTGCCAAGCTGTAGTAAAGGTTCACGGGGTCTTTCCGTCTAGCCGCGGGTACACAGCATCTTCACTGCGATTTCAATTTCACTGAGTCTCGGGTGGAGACAGCGTGGCCATGGTTACACCATTCGTGCAGGTCGGAACTTACCCGACAAGGAATTTCGCTACCTTAGGACCGTTATAGTTACGGCCGCCGTTTACCGGGGCTTCGATCAAGAGCTTCGTCCGAAAACTAACCCCATCAATTAACCTTCCGGCACCGGGCAGGTGTCACACCGTATACGTCATCTTGCGATTTTGCACAGTGCTGTGTTTTTAATAAACAGTCCCAGCCACCTGGTCACTGCGGCTCCCGTCCGCTTAGAGAGCAAGTCTCATCACAGATAGGAGCGTACCTTCTCCCGAAGTTACGGTACGATTTTGCCTAGTTCCTTCACCCGAGTTCTCTCAAGCGCCTTAGTATTCTCTACCTGACCACCTGTGTCGGTTTGGGGTACGATTCGGTATAATCTGAAGCTTAGAGGCTTTTCCTGGAAGTATGGCATCAGCAACTTCACACCCTTGGGTGCTCGTCTCGTGTCTCAGCCTAACAGCAACCCGGATTTACCTAAGTCGCTAGCCTACTCACTTTCACATGGACAACCATCGCCATGCTTGCTTAGCCTTCTCCGTCCCCCCATCGCAATTATACCAAGTACGGAAATATTAATCCGTTTCCCATCGACTACGCCTTTCGGCCTCGCCTTAGGGGTCGACTTACCCTACCCTGATTAACATGGGATAGGAACCCTTGGTCTTCCGGCGTGCGGGTTTTTCACCCGCATTATCGTTACTCATGTCAGCATTCGCACTTCTGATACCTCCAGCATACCTCCCGGTACACCTTCAACGGCTTACAGAACGCTCCCCTACCACTCATCCTAAGATGAATCCGCAGCTTCGGTGCATAGTTTAGCCCCGTTACATCTTCCGCGCAGACCGACTCGACCAGTGAGCTATTACGCTTTCTTTAAAGGATGGCTGCTTCTAAGCCAACCTCCTGGCTGTCTGGGCCTTTCCACATCGTTTCCCACTTAACTATGACTTTGGGACCTTAGCTGGCGGTCTGGGTTGTTTCCCTCTTCACGACGGACGTTAGCACCCGCCGTGTGTCTCCCGGATAGTACTTTACGGTATTCGGAGTTTGCAAAGGGTTGGTAAGTCGGGATGACCCCCTAGCCTTAACAGTGCTCTACCCCCGTAAGTATTCGTCCGAGGCTCTACCTAAATAGATTTCGGGGAGAACCAGCTATCTCCCGGTTTGATTAGCCTTTCACTCCTAGCCACAGGTCATCCCCTAACTTTTCAACGTTAGTGGGTTCGGTCCTCCAGTTGATGTTACTCAACCTTCAACCTGCCCATGGCTAGATCACCGGGTTTCGGGTCTATACCTTGCAACTAATCGCCCAGTTAAGACTCGGTTTCCCTACGGCTACCCTAATCGGTTAACCTCGCTACAAAATATAAGTCGCTGACCCC
>NZ_PNCU01000003.1:0-113158 GCF_005886915.1 Pseudoalteromonas sp. S3776
TGCAATACGTTCTTGCTCTAAGCGCTCAGCCTTTGCTTGTTCTGCAGCTATACGTTCTTGCTCTAAGCGCTCAGCTTTTGCTTGTTCTGCTGCAATACGTTCTTGCTCTGCACGTTCAGCTTCTGCCTGTTCTTGTGCAATACGCTGTTGTTCTAGGCGTTCAGCTTCTACCTGCTCTGCAGCTATACGTTCTTGCTCTAAACGCATTTGCGCTTCTTGCTCTGCTAAACGAGCTTCTCGGGCTTGTTGTTGCGCCTGTGCTTCAGCTTGCTCTTTGGCAAGTAACTCAGCGTTGGCTTTTTCAATTGCTAATTTTTCATCTTGCTCAGCTTGCTCGCGCTCTTGGTTTAGACGTTGCTGCTCTGCGCGCTGAGCAGCTACACGCTCTTGCTCTAAGCGCATTTGCGCTTCTTGTTCTGCTAAACGAGCTTCTTGGGCTTGTTGTTGCGCCTGTGCCTCAGCTTGCTCTTTTGCAAGCAACTCAGCGTTCGCTTTTTCAATAGCCAAACGCTCTTCTTGGGCTTTTTCAGCAGCAATACGCGCTTGTTCTTCACGCTCTGCCTCGGCCTTTTCTGCCGCTAAGCGCTCAGCTTCTTGTTGCTGAGCTAATGCCTGTTGTTTATCAGCTTCTGCTTGTTTTTTATCTGACTTACCAAAACCGAGCCAAGACATGAATTTACTTTTTTTTGCCATACTTGCTAATAACCACTTATAAAAATCTGATAAACTAAAATTTGAAATAGCTTGGTGTGGCTCAGCAACACGTGCCGGCCAATCAACCGTTCAAAACGTAAGTGCTAAATAGTAACACTTTTAATGCGGTTGAAAAATGAAGCTAAACGTAAACTACGTACAATATTATCTGAGCTAGATCCCATATACCATTTTTTAGTGACCTAAATGAGAAAAAAAGCAGCGAAAAATAAAGCAATTAGCAAATCTACTGACGGCTTTATTAGAGTAATTAGCGGGCAGTTTCGTGGCCGTAAACTACCGGTAAAAAATGTAGAAGGGCTTCGCCCAACAACAGACCGTATTAAAGAAACCGTGTTTAATTGGTTAATGCAAGGTACACGCGATGCAACTGTGTTAGACTGCTTTGCAGGCTCAGGCGGATTGGGCTTTGAAGCATTGTCTCGATTTGCTAAAAACACGACTTTTATCGAATTAGACGCATTAGCTGCTAAGCAAATTGAACAAAACATTTGCACATTAAACCTTAACAACGCTCAGGTGGTACAAACTAACTCACTCTCATATTTAGCACAAAAGAACATAAATCAACCATTCGATTTAGTTTTTGTTGACCCACCATTTCGTAAAAATTTAGCGCAAAGTAGCTGTGATTTATTAGAAAATAACCAATGGCTTAGTCAAGATGCACTTATTTATGTTGAGGTAGAAATAGAGCTAAGCAACTTTTCACCCCCAAATAACTGGTTGTTAATCAAAGAAAAAAAAGCTGGGCAAGTGTTCTGCCGGTTATACCAACGCCAGTCAAATTAACAGTATTTAAGCCGCTGCATTTCTGTTAATATTATCCTTTACATATGGTGCTGCTTCGGATTACAATACCGCACCATTTTTGAACCACTTGATCAATGTTTGATCAACTTGAGCAACGCTCATAATTTAGGTAGGTGAATTTTTAATGCCAGTAATTAAAGTAAGAGAGAACGAACCGTTTGACGTAGCACTTCGTCGCTTCAAGCGTTCATGTGAAAAAGCAGGTATCCTTTCAGAAGTTCGTCGTCGCGAGCACTATGAAAAGCCAACAGCTGAGCGTAAGCGTAAAAAAGCTGCAGCGGTTAAGCGTCACATGAAGAAGCTTTCTCGCGATAACGCACGTCGCGTTAAATTATACTAATCGTATTTGGTCTTGTATAAATGAGCCTTTTAATAACGCTAAAAGATGCGCAAAAAGATGCGATGAGAGCAAAAGACAAACAACGTCTTAACCCTATTCGCATGGTGCTTGCCGCAATTAAGCAACGTGAAATTGACGAGCAAATAACACTCGACGACGCAGGTATTACCTCCGTTATAGTGAAGCTTGTTAAACAACGTCGTGACTCTTACACTCAGTACAAAGATGCTGGGCGTGAAGATTTAGCCGAAATTGAAGCCAATGAGATCGCAGCACTAGAAACTTTTTTACCTCAACAACTGAGTGAAGAAGAAATTGTTGTCCTTATTGATGCGGCTATTGCTGATACTAATGCAGCAGGTATGCAAGACATGGGTAAAGTAATGGGCATAATCAAAAGCAAAGCCGAAGGACGTGCCGATATGGGCAAGCTTTCTGGTTTAATTAAGCAACGATTAACAGCCTAATACCCCCACATACATAAAGTATGATTCAAGTAAACCGAGCCCTGTGCTCGGTTTCTTCGTTTATAGAGCTAGCACTCATTTTAGAGTGAGCAATACTTTAAACACACTATACCTCTTTTATAAATGCACGCATTGTGTTGAAATTACACCTCACCAATTGTTAGGACTACTTACAAAACATGGCTGGAAAGATCCCACGAAATTTTATTGACGATTTACTCGCCAGAACAGATATTGTAGAGCTAATAGACTCTAAGGTTGGTCTTAAAAAAGCAGGCAAAGACTACCAAGCTTGCTGCCCTTTCCATAACGAAAAGTCTCCCTCGTTTACTGTTTCTCAAGATAAACAGTTTTACCACTGCTTTGGCTGTGGTGCTAATGGCAATGCTATTTCGTTTGTTATGGAGTACGACAAGCTTGAGTTTGTTGATGCTATAGAAGAGCTCGCTAGCCTTTTAAATTTAGATGTGCCTCGAGAGAATGGCAACAGCTCAGCCCCAGAGCGCACGGCAGCACAAAAACGCTCAGACTACGATTTAATGTTACACGCAGCACGCTTTTACCAGCACCAATTAAAGCACCATAGCAACTCTGCTACGGTAATTGATTACGTAAAAGGACGTGGTTTAAGCGGCGAAACAGTTAAAAAGTTTATGATTGGTTATGCGCCGAGCGAATGGGAAGCGCTTTGCCAGCAACTTGGCCGAACAAAAGAACAAAAAGAGCAATTAGTTGAGCTTAAGCTTGCCTCTGAAAAGACGCCAGGCAGGCAGTTTGATTTTTTCCGCGACCGTTTAATGTTTCCTATTCGTGATAAACGTGGCCGTGTTATCGCCTTTGGTGGGCGTGTAATGCAAGCCGACCAAGGGCCAAAATATTTAAACTCACCAGAGACCCGTATTTTTCATAAGGGTTTTGAGCTCTATGGTCTTTATGAGGCAAAACAAGCGCATAAAAAACTTGAACATGTACTCATTGTAGAAGGTTACATGGATGTAGTTGCGCTTGCTGAGCAAGGAATAGAATACGCGGTGGCAGCTCTTGGTACAGCTACGACAAGCGAGCATATGCATACGCTATTTAGGACCACCGACAAGGTTATTTGTTGTTACGATGGTGACCGAGCGGGCCGCGATGCAGCTTGGCGAGCACTAGAAAATGCCTTGCCCTATTTAAACGATGGCAAAGCCCTACATTTTGTATTTTTACCCGATGGCGAAGACCCAGATTCACTAGTACAACAAGAAGGTAAAACACAGTTTGAGCAACGCTTAAGCCAAGCAGATGACTTCACTAAAGTTTTATTTAATAAGCTTAGCCAAGAAGTAGATTTAACACTCGACTCTGGGAAAGCTAAATTATTGAGTGCTGCATTGCCATTAATTGAAAAAATTTCGAGTGAGTTTTATCAAGAGAACATTTTAGAGCAGTTAGGTCGTTTAATTGGCCGTACGCGTGAGCAATTAAACAGCCGCTTAAAAACACCAAAGCAACAACACGCTGTTGAGCGAAAATTTAAAATTACCCCAATGCGCCAAGCTATTGGTATTTTAATTCAGCACCCTCAATTAGCTAAAAGTGTGCCTTACTTGCCAGAGCTTGCTCAAATGAACATAGCGGGTATTGGTTTGCTACTGCGCTTACAAGAGCGCGCATTACAAAAAGACAATGCAAACACCGCGGTTTTACTCGAATCATTTAGAGACAGTGATGATTATGAGCCACTTGTAAAGCTTGCCACATGGCAGCATCAAATAAGTGATGAACGTTTGGAGACTGTTTTTCAAAATACTTTTAAATTTATTGAAGATCAGTGTTTAAATTATCGACTAGAGACCTTATTAATAAAGGACAAGACACAGGGCTTATCAAGTGATGAAAAACTCGAATGTCATTTACTTATGACAGCGCTAAAAGCGAGTAACAGCTAGTCAGACTTGATTTAAACTGTTATACTGTGCTATTCACTGCGTCACATTATTAAAGTTAGCTAAAGGCTAATTCTATGATGGCGCCTGTTGTATCAACTTATCAGAGTGGAAGAAACAATCTCTATGGATCCAACTCCTCAGTCACAATTAAAACTTCTGATTCAAAAAGGTAAAGAGCAAGGCTACTTAACTTTTGCTGAAGTAAATGATCACCTTCCACAAGACATAATCGACTCAGATCAAGTAGAAGATATCATTAGCATGATTAATGACATGGGTATCAAGGTTAGCGAAAATGCGCCTGATGCTGATGAATTAATGATGCAAGAAACCACGACAGACGAAGACGCAGCAGAAGCTGCTGCTGCAGCCCTTGCAACTGTAGAAAAAGAAATTGGCCGTACTACTGACCCAGTGCGCATGTACATGCGTGAAATGGGTACTGTGGAACTTCTTACTCGTGAAGGCGAAATTGTAATCGCTAAACGCATTGAAGAAGGTATCAACCAGGTACAAATTTCTGTTGCCGAATACCCAGAAGCAATCACTTACCTACTCGAGCAGTGGGATAAGTTTGAAGCAGAAGAAATGCGCCTAAGCGACATTATTTCTGGCTTTTTCGATCCTAACGAAGACGAAGCACAAATCTCTGCAACACACATTGGTTCTGAATTAAGTGAAGAGCAACTTGATGAAGACGATGATGAAGATGACAAAGACAGCGATGATGATGAAGACGAAGAAGAAGTAGACACAGGCCCTGATCCAGAGGAAGCCCGTGTTCACTTTGAAAACTTACGTGATTTATACATTAAGGCTCGTACTACATTCGATGAAAAAGGGCGTTCGCACCCAGATTCTCAAGCTGCTATTTTTGAGATTGGCGAGCTTTTCAGAACCTTTAAATTAGTACCAAAACAGTTTGATCGCATGGTAAATAACATGCGAGAAATGATGGACAGAGTGCGTGTTCAAGAACGCCTTATCATGAAACAAGCTGTACAAATAGCTAAGCTACCTAAGAAAACGTTTATTAAGCATTTTGCTAATAACGAGACAGACACAGCATGGCTAGACCTAGAAATTGCTGCTAACGAAAAACACTCAGCTAAACTTGAGCAAGTGAAACCTGAAATTATTCGTTGCATTCAAAAGCTATGTGTTATTGAAGAAAGCACAGGCTTAAGCATTGAGCGTATTAAAGACATAAACCGTCGTATGAGCATTGGTGAAGCAAAAGCGCGCCGTGCGAAAAAAGAGATGGTTGAAGCTAACTTACGTCTTGTAATCTCAATTGCTAAAAAATACACAAACCGTGGTTTACAGTTCTTAGATTTAATCCAAGAAGGTAACATTGGCTTGATGAAAGCGGTAGATAAGTTTGAATACCGCCGTGGTTATAAGTTTTCAACTTACGCTACGTGGTGGATTCGCCAAGCGATTACCCGCTCAATTGCTGACCAAGCAAGAACAATCCGTATTCCGGTACATATGATAGAAACGATTAATAAACTTAACCGTATCTCTCGTCAAATGTTACAAGAAATGGGTCGTGAGCCAAATCCTGAAGAATTAGCAGAACGCATGATGATGCCTGAGGATAAAATCCGTAAGGTACTTAAAATTGCCAAAGAGCCAATTTCGATGGAAACACCAATCGGTGATGATGAAGATTCGCACTTAGGTGACTTTATCGAAGATACCACTATTGATTCGCCTATCGACTCGGCAACAATGGAATCTCTTCGTGGCGCAACAAACGACGTGCTAGCAGGCCTTACAGCCCGTGAAGCTAAAGTACTTCGTATGCGCTTTGGTATTGATATGAATACCGACCATACCTTAGAAGAAGTAGGTAAACAGTTTGACGTAACACGTGAGCGTATTCGTCAAATAGAAGCGAAAGCACTGCGTAAATTACGCCACCCTTCTCGCTCAGACTTACTAAAAAGCTTTTTAGACGCTAAATAATTTAGCGCTTCATATAAACTAAAAAGGCCGCTGTAGCGGCCTTTTTTCTATTTAAAGGAAACAACCATGGCTTGGATCCAAATCCGTATCAATGCCAATGCTGCTACCGCAGATGCAGTGAGTGACTTATTAATGGAAGCAGGCAGTGCCTCTGTTACTTTTATTGACGCTAAAGATACACCTATTTATGAGCCTAAAATTGGCACCGTTGAGTTTTGGGCCGATACCACTGTAATTGGTCTTTTTGAAGCCAATCATGATATGAACAGCGTAATTGCACTACTTAAACGTCATGATGAAATTAAAGGCACACTGGTATACAAAATTGAGCAACTAGAAGATAAAGACTGGGAACGTGAGTGGATGGATAACTTTCACCCAATCCAGTTCGGTGAAAAACTGTGGATATGCCCAAGCTGGCGCGACATTCCAGACCCAGATGCAGTTAATGTATTGCTCGACCCAGGCCTTGCGTTTGGTACGGGTACACATGCAACAACAGCACTATGCCTTAAATGGCTAGAAAGCCAAGATTTAAGCGGTAAAACAGTGGTTGATTTTGGGTGTGGATCGGGAATCTTAGGCATTGCAGCCATCAAACTTGGTGCAGAACGCATGATAGGTATTGATATTGACCCGCAAGCGCTTGAAGCAAGCTTAGATAACGCACAGCGTAATGGTGTTGCCGATAAGCTTGAGGTATACCTGCCAGAAAACCAGCCCGAGTTTAGTGCTGATATTGTTGTGGCTAACATTTTAGCGCAACCGCTGCGTGAGCTTCACAGTGTAATTTTGGGTTTACTAAAGCCTGGTGGCAAAATTGCTATGTCGGGCATATTAGAAGAGCAAGCTCAATCCGTTGCCGATATTTACGCACCGTTTATTAAGCTTGATGATATTGCACTAGAGGGCGATTGGACTCGTGTAAGCGGTACAAAAAATAGCTAGCCTCATACATTTATAAATATAGAGTTTTAACTCAAAACTTGCATGTAAAGCCTGTATTTAACAGGCTTTACTATTTTTTTACAGTTAGAAAATTAGCCCGCATCATTTAGCAAAATTATTTTTTGCTTAAATTTCAAACAAATCGACCCACTTGTCATGCGGTTATCAAAAGTCAATACGAAAAGGGCAAAAAAAAGTCACTTTTGTTCAATTTATAGCCTTTGATTTTTCCTAAAAAAACCGTAAACTTAGCGCCCCTTGAAAAGAGGCCTATTGAATACAGTGCGTATCGGTTCATACCAACTTGAGAATAATGTAATAGTCGCGCCAATGGCAGGTATTACAGACAGACCATTTAGACAGCTTTGCCGCCGCTTAGGCGCAGGCTTGGCCGTGTCTGAAATGTTATCGTCAAACCCGAAGGTTTGGAAGACTGAAAAATCGATGAACCGTATGGATCACAGCGGCGAATCGGGTATACGCGCGGTGCAAATTGCAGGAGCAGATCCTGAGCTTATGGCGCAGGCCGCACAATTCAATGTTGCAAACGGTGCACAGATCATAGATATCAATATGGGGTGCCCAGCAAAAAAAGTGAACAAGAAACTCGCAGGCTCTGCCTTATTACAGTTTCCTGAACTTGTGGAAGAGATAATTGATGCAGTAGTAAATGCTGTTGATATCCCGGTCACACTTAAAATCCGAACAGGATGGGATCAGGATAACCGTAATGGTGTAGAGATTGCGAGAATAGCTGAGCGTTATGGCATTGCATCACTTGCTGTACATGGGCGTACGCGCGCATGTATGTACAAAGGTGAAGCAGAATATGCCACGATTAGGGATATAAAACGCTCAGTGTCGATACCTGTGGTTGCTAATGGTGATATTACATCTCCAGAAAAAGCAAAGCAGGTTTTGGACTATACGGGTGCAGATGCCATTATGATTGGCCGAGCCGCCCAAGGTCGCCCTTGGATATTTAGGGAGATAGACCACTATTTGCGAACTGGAGAACACTTACCACCACCTGCTATTTCAGAGGTGCGAAGTATTTTAATGGAGCATTTAGATAACCTCCATGCGTTTTACGGCGAGCCAATGGGAGCGCGAATCGCTCGCAAACATGTATCTTGGTATTTGCAAACCCATGACAGTGACGGTCAGTTTAGGCGAGTATTTAATGCGCTCGACAACCCAAAAGCACAAGTTGACGCATTAACGCAATACTTTAAAACACTAGCAGCTAACTAAGAAAGAAAGAGATTAAATAATGTTCGAACAAAACGTGACTTCTCCATTTATCACAAACCCTCATGTTCAGTCACACGAGAAACCGCAGCCATTGCGTGATGCAGTAAAAAAAGCTGTTCACCACTATTTAAAGCAGCTTAACGGTCAAGATGTGCAAGACGTTTACGACCTTGTTCTTTCAGAGCTAGAAGCGCCATTACTTGAAGAAGTAATGACATACACACGTGGTAACCAAACTCGTGCGGCAATTTTACTAGGTATCAACCGCGGTACTTTACGTAAAAAGCTTAAAAAATACGGCATGAACTAATACCAATTATATTGAAAGCGTAAGCATTCTAACGAGCTAAACAAGCCCATAATGGCGTTAAAAATTTCTTATGTAGAATAACTACACTGTAAAATTTTTACCTTGTTATAGACTTGTTTTTCTATCGTTATAACTGCTTAGTAATCAAATACAATTGGTATCATGCAAAAAAAGCACCTTTGGGTGCTTTTTTTATACCTGTAATTCGTTAACCAAATTGCAAAATGCTCACGCTTATTGGCGCTTTATAAGTCGTTTTTTGAGTAGTAATCAGTTAAAATGCCCGCTTCTAAGCTAGCTCATTAACTGAGGAAATCAAACTACAATGGATACTCATCGTCCCATTCGTCGCGCACTTTTAAGTGTGTCTGATAAAACTGGTATTGTTGAATTTGCCCGCGCTCTAGAAGCGCAAGGTGTTGATATTTTATCAACTGGCGGTACCTGCAAACTCCTTGCTGATAACGGCATAAAAGTGACTGAAGTATCAGATCACACAGGTCATCCTGAAATTATGGATGGTCGCGTAAAAACCCTTCACCCTAAAATTCACGGCGGCATATTGGCGCGTCGCGGACAAGATGAAGGTGTAATGGCTGATAATAACATTTCAGCTATCGATATTGTTGTAGTTAACTTATACCCCTTTGCGAATACTGTCGCTCAAGAAAACTGCAGCCTTGAAGATGCCATTGAAAACATTGATATTGGCGGCCCTACAATGGTTCGTGCAGCCGCTAAAAACCACAAAGATGTAACGATTGTGGTAAACGCGAGCGATTACGACCGTGTTATTAGCGAAATGCAAAACAATAATGGCTCAACTACGTATAAAACACGTTTTGACTTAGCCATTGCCGCGTATGAGCACACTGCTCAGTACGATGGCATGATTGCTAACTACTTTGGCAAAATGGTGCCTGATTACACAGAAGAAGCCGCCGAAGAGACTAAATTCCCACGCACTATCAATATGCAGTTCACTAAAAAGCAAGATATGCGTTACGGTGAAAACTCGCACCAAGATGCTGCTTTTTATGTTGAAAACAACGTAAGCGAAGCATCCGTTGCAACAGCTACTCAGCTACAAGGTAAAGCCCTGTCGTTTAATAACATTGCAGATACCGACGCCGCACTTGAGTGTGTTAAAGAATTTGATGTACCTGCATGTGTTATTGTTAAACACGCAAACCCATGTGGCGTTTCAATTGGCGAAGATATTCTTAGTGCTTACGACCGTGCCTTTAAAACAGATCCAACCTCAGCGTTTGGCGGCATTATTGCCTTTAACCGCGAGCTTGATGCAAAAACAGCACAAGCCATTGTTGATCGCCAGTTCGTTGAAGTGATTATTGCCCCTAGCATTTCAAGCGAAGCGGCAAAAATTGTTGAAGCGAAAAAGAATGTACGTTTATTAGCGTGTGGACAATGGAGTGGCAAAGCAACAGGCCACGACATTAAACGCGTAAACGGCGGTGTTTTAGTACAAGACCGCGACCTAGGCATGGTTACTCAAGGCGACTTAAAAGTTGTGTCTAAACGTCAGCCTTCTGAGCAAGAACTTAAAGATTTACTGTTTTGCTGGAAAGTGGCTAAGTTTGTTAAATCAAACGCGATTGTATATGCCCGCGACGGTATGACCATTGGCGTAGGCGCAGGTCAAATGAGCCGTGTTTACTCCGCTAAAATAGCAGGTATTAAAGCCGCTGATGAAAACCTAGAAGTACCTGGTTCAGTGATGGCGTCGGATGCATTCTTCCCGTTCCGTGACGGCATAGATGCAGCTGCAGCGGCCGGTATTACAGCCGTAATACAACCAGGTGGCTCAATGCGCGATGAAGAAGTTATCGCCGCTGCTGACGAAGCTGGCATGGCAATGGTATTTACCGGCATGCGCCACTTCCGCCACTAATCACACAAAGGGTTAAACACAACGTTTAGCCCTTTTTGTTTGCAATCAATTCACGTATTCTGATTCAACACCTATATAAAATGTTAAGGAACAAACGATGAAATTTGCACTAAAGTCACTACTTGTTGCCTCGCTTGCGCTTACATCAACTATGGCACTTAGCCATAATCATGAGTCAAGCCTTAGCCATGCTATTCAATCAAGTGAGCGTAGCGCTAAAAATAGCGCCCGCGATGAATACCGTCACCCTGAGCAAACACTGGCATTTTTTGGTTTTAAACCAACAATGACCGTGGTTGAAATTGCGCCAGGCGGTGGGTGGTACAGTGAAATATTAGCACCAGCACTTAAAGAGCAAGGCCTATATTACGCTGCGCATTTTCCGAGTGATTCATCGGTGGGGTATTACCAACGCTCATTAGCCAACTTTAAGAAAAAAGTGGCCGAAGATGAGCGTTTTAGCAAAGTAAAAATTTCTGAATTTGCTCCTTTAACGCACACTGATATTGCCCCAGCCGGTACTGCCGACATGGTACTAACCTTTCGCAATGTACATAACTGGTACATGGGTAAAGACACTGAAGGTGCATTAAGCGCGTTTAAATCTTTTTATAAAGCGTTAAAACCAGGTGGCGTATTAGGTGTAGTTGAACATCGCTTAGATGAAAGCCGTGCTGATGAGGATCAAAAATCAACCGGCTACATGAAGCAAAGCTACGTCATCGATTTAGCTAAAAAAGCTGGATTTGAATTAGTTGCAAGCAGTGAGATTAACGCGAATCCAAAAGATACAGCCGATCACCCTAAAGGGGTGTGGACGCTACCACCTAGCTTACGCCTTGGCGAACAAGACGCTGATAAATACAAAGCTATTGGTGAAAGCGACCGTATGACGCTGAAATTTAAAAAACCGCTTTAAATAGGAATATTTCGCCATGAATGTATTAGTCATTGGCAGCGGCGGCCGCGAACACGCACTTGCGTTTAAGGCCGCTCAAAACAGTAAAGTAAACACCGTATTTGTAGCACCAGGTAATGCTGGTACTGCACTTGAGCCAAAATTAGAGAACGTTGCAATTAACGTTGAAGACCTAGATGGCCTGTTACACTTTGCACAACAAAACAATGTAGAACTTACTATTGTGGGCCCTGAAGTACCGCTTGTACTGGGCGTAGTAGATAAGTTCCGTGAACACGGTTTAGCTATTTTTGGCCCAACAGCCGGCGCAGCACAACTAGAAGGCTCTAAGTCGTTTACTAAAGACTTTTTAGCTCGCCATGCAATCCCAACCGCTGATTACCAAACGTTTGAACAAATTGACCCTGCTCTTGCTTATTTAAAAGAAAAAGGCGCGCCAATTGTAATAAAAGCAGATGGCCTAGCGGCTGGTAAAGGCGTGATTGTAGCAATGAACGAGCGTGAAGCTGAAGACGCTATTCGCGATATGCTGGCAGGTAATGCGTTTGGCGAAGCTGGCAGCCGTGTTGTAATCGAAGAGTTTTTAGAAGGCGAAGAAGCTTCTTTTATTGTTATGGTTGATGGTAAAAATATTTTGCCATTTGCAACAAGCCAAGATCATAAACGCGCCTACAATGGTGACAAAGGACCAAATACTGGCGGCATGGGCGCGTACTCACCAGCACCTGTAGTAACCGACGAGATCCACCAGCGTATTATGAACGAAGTCATCGTTCCTACCGTTGAAGGAATGGCAAGCGAAGGCCACCCTTACACTGGTTTTTTATACGCAGGTTTAATGATTGACGCTCAGGGCACACCTAAAGTGATTGAGTACAACTGTCGTTTTGGAGACCCTGAAACACAACCTATGATGCTTCGTCTTAAATCAGACTTAGTTGAGCTTGTTGAAGCGGCTAACCGCGAAGAGCTTGATAAAACAACCATTGAGTTTGACCCGCGCGCAGCCGTAGGTGTTGTACTTGCCGCTAAAGGCTACCCAGGTGATTACCCTAAAGGTGATGCAATATCAGGCCTTAAAATTAACTACCCTGCCGATGAAAAAGTATTTCATGCAGGTACTAAGCAAGAGGGTGAAAACGTTGTCACCGCAGGTGGACGTGTATTATGTGCAACGGCACTTGGCAATACCGTTACCGAGGCGCAGCAACGTGCATACGAGCTTGTAAAACAAATTAGCTGGGAAGGTATGGAGTACCGCACCGATATAGCTTACAGAGCAATTGCTCGCGAGCAATAGTCTGTAACTAAGTTATTGGTGTAAGCAGTAAATTTAACTAAAAAAGCGCAGTTTATCTGCGCTTTTTTAGTGCTACACTTATGTAAATAGTTTTTACAAGTGTACAGCGTTGGAAACGAAAACTTTACGTTATCACGGGGTGGCTGTAGCCATACTGGTTTTTATATTTTTTATTATTAGCACACTAGCGTCAAATCTAGTCGTGCCTACACGCTACACCGTCGAAAAAACTACACCTGTATATTTAGATTACGCCTATTATATTGATGAAAATAAAACAGGCTCCCTCAAAGATATTATTGCAAGTCCTAATCAACTGACTAATAAGTCCTTCTCCGACATCCCTTGGAGTTTTAAACAGCAAAACTACTGGTTATTTATAGATTTAGAAAATAAAAGTTTATATGAACAAGACATTGTTGCTCATTTTGACAACCCAATGGTCGATCACTTAAGTATTTACCGTCTTACGCCAAACAATGAGCTTATTGAAACATACAAATTAGGCGACAAAGAAGAATCACTTTCTTTATTTCAATACAGTGTGCCTCACATCCGCTTTTCACTACCGAGTAAAACAACAGAGCGCTTAGCCATTAAAATTGATACAACGGGGATTAGCAAAACCCCTATTAATTTGTATCGCCATAAAGAATTTGTTGATTTAGTTCGCTCGCAAACCGGTATTTGGGGCATATTTGCAGGCGTGCTACTAATGGCCGCTCTGTATAATTTAGTGCTTTATTTTGGAATTAAAGACCGCGTTTATTTAGTTTATATAGGCTATATCATTAGTGCGCTGTGTTTAATGGGCATTGTAATGGGCTTTGGCTTTTATTTATGGCCCCTAGAGTGGCAATTGTATCTGCACGAAAAAGTAATTTTTTCAAACTACTCAATGGCCTTCTTTACCCTCGCCTTTTGCACCATGTTTTTACGCTACCACAAAGATAAATGTTGGCGCTATAAAATGAGTAAAGCGCTACTTACTCTAATATTTTTATTAGCATTAATTACATTATTCATACCCGAGTACATTGCAGCGCCGCTGTTTTTTTGTGTGCTAAGCCTGTTATACATCATGTGCGCTATTTTGATTTACAATAAACTACGCACGGGCTTTAGGTGGGCGAAGTTTTATGTTTTTTCGTGGGTTCCTCTCATTGTTGGCGCAGCAATACAGCCATTAGAGTTAACCGGCTTTTTGGATTATAGTTTTGCGATTCGTCACGCGTTTTTAGTGGCAATTTTGTGTGAAGTTATTTTAATGGCTATGGCGCTTGCCGATAGAGTGCGCTATCAGCGCGAGCGCGCGCTTTATCATGCGACACATACTCAGCAAACTAAGCTACTTAACAGTGCCAAATTAAAACAAGCGTTTATGAGCTTACAAGCACAAGGGCGTAATACCACCCTATGCTTGATTAAAATTCGCCACTTTAATTCGCTCAACACAATAATTACCCCATCACAGGGCTACACGTTAATAAAACACGTGGCTAAGCAAATAGAATTAGAGCTTAGCCATGAGCGGGAATTTACCAGCCTAGATACAGATTTTAATAACAGCCCCCGCTTAGCCGACTTAGGCAGCGGGATATTTGCCTGCATATCGACTAAGAACCAAAATCAGCAATCTCTTGAAGGGGCTTTAATTAAAGTGATTAATAGCCTGCCAAAGCAATACGAAATTCAAGGGCTAAACTTACAACTGACCTATAACATAGGCATTAGTAGCGCAGCCCACAGTGACGACTTTGAATACTGGACAAAACGAGGTTACTTGGCACTTAAAAAAGCTAAAAGTAATAACGATTTAGTCGTCAGCGCCTCTAATAACAGTAATATATTAATGGATGTAGCATTAGCGGCTAAATTACAAAAAGCGATTAAAGATAACCAACTAGCGCTATATTACCAACCCCAAATAGGGCTAAAATTCAATCAAGTCAGTGGCGCCGAAGCGTTGCTGCGTTGGCCTGACCCCGCTTTTAAAGGTGTCTCTATAGAGGAGCTAATCACCCTTGCTGAGCACACAGGTATTATTAACGAGCTCACCTTATGGGTTATTGAGCAAGCCTGTAAAGATATCGTCAAACTAACCGAGCAAGGCTATAACGATCACCCAATTAGCGTAAACTTAAGTGCTAAAAACCTGTCAATTAAAAACCTAGCTGAAAAAGTAGAAAACATTCTTATAAAATACCAAGTTCCGCCACAGTTACTTAAGTTTGAGTTAACGGAGTCGGCTCTCGTTGATAGCCACGAAGCGCTTATTTCATTAGTTAATGAACTATCAGATTTAGGGGTACGGGTAGTGCTTGATGACTTTGGCACTGGCTATTCATCATTAAGCTATTTGGTAAATTACCGCTTTACAGAGCTTAAAGTAGATAAATCATTTGTATTTGATTTAACAAATAACACCGCCAATAAAGTGATTGTGCAAACCGCTATAGACATGGCACATAACCTAGGGCTATCTATCACCATGGAAGGCATAGAAACCCAAGATGTGCACCACTTATTAAAAGAGATGGGCGCAGACAGAGCACAGGGTTACTTATACGCAAAACCCCTTCCCTATGATGACTATTTACACTTCTTAAAAAGCCAATACAGTTTAAAGATGTTAAACTCCACGTTTTAATATCAACATCTTTAGGGGCCAAGTAAAGATGCAAGGCACTTTGCGTAAACTAAAATCGAGCTTAACAGAACCGGTTCAATATCACCTTCCTGTGGGCGACAACTTAATCGACCTAAACGCACTCATTGGTAAAGAGTTAACGCTTACATTTAGCGGTACTATTTTATGCTCAAACTGTGGCAAAAAAACCAAAAAGAGTTACTCGCAAGGCCACTGTTTTGTGTGTATGCGTAAGCTTGCTAGCTGCGATATGTGTATTATGAAGCCAGAAACCTGCCATTACGATCAAGGCACCTGTCGCGAGCCGCAGTGGGGCGAAGAAAACTGCATGATTCCTCACTACGTTTATTTAGCCAATACTTCTGGCCTTAAAGTAGGTATTACCCGTCATACCCAAATACCGACACGTTGGGTTGATCAGGGTGCCACTCAAGCCTTGCCTATTTTTAAAGTACAAACACGTTTGCAATCAGGCTTAGTGGAGGTAGCTTTGGCTGAGTTTATCGCCGACAAAACCAATTGGCGCAATATGCTAAAAGGCCAAAACGCAGAAATTGACTTAAAAGCCGCTGCGGCTGAGCTTATCCCGCAAATTAGCGATAAATTAAATGAGTTAAGCGAGTTATTTGGTGCCACAGCTATAGAGCAACTTGATGAAGACGTGGTTGACTTAAACTTTCCGGTGACAGAGTACCCCACTAAAATTAGCTCGTTTAATTTTGATAAAAACCCAGTAGTAAGTGGTGTGCTCCAAGGTATAAAAGGTCAGTACTTAATTTTTGATACTGGCGTAATTAATGTACGTAAATTTACTTCATATGAGGTAACAGTAGGGTAACTATGCTAAACAGCTTTCCACAGTTATTAATTGTTTATAATGAGCTTGAAATAGCACGCAATAAACAAGAGCAACAAGCGTGTTTGCACAGCGTAACACAAAGTGAGCTTAGTAATGTGCGTGTGCTGAATAAGCAAGGCGAATACGTTGACCTACAAGGCGCTACATGTAAGCCCCTTAATGAAGAGCAACTTGCGCAGCTGGTAACCACTTATTTGTTAAATGAAGGGCAATGCTGCCTTGGCAAAATTAAAACCCTTAATACCAAGCAGGCGTTTGATTTACTAGGTTTATAACCCTCAGCCTTTATTATATCAATTCGCTTAATTAATAATTATTGCAAATTGGTATTAGTACTCACTAAGCACTTTTATATGCGCTACAGCACTTCTTCCTAATGCTGATAGCGCATAGCCGCCTTCAAGGTAAGATATAACACCTTTACAGCCACTCTCTTTTGCAACGTCGCATAATTGCTCAGTAAGCCAGCTGTAGTCATCTTCTACAAACTTTAAACTGGCCATGTCATCTTCTAGGTGAGCATCAAACCCTGCACTTATAAATAGCAGCTCTGGCTTAAAGGCTTTTAATTTAGGCAACCACTGAGTATTAAACACCTCTTTTAAATCATCGCCATTACTGGCTATTGGCAAAGGGGAATTAACTATGTGGCTGTTATTTTTTACGGCTGTATTTGGATAAAATGGATATTGAAATAACGAACAAAGTAATACATTGTCGTCATCCAAAAATATGTCTTGTGTACCATTACCGTGGTGTACGTCAAAATCAGCTATTGCTATACGTTTAACGCCTTTGCTTTGAGCATACTTAACCGCTATAGCTAAATTATTAAATACACAAAATCCAGATGAAGCATGTGCATTGGCATGATGCCCAGGCGGGCGTACAGCGCAAAAGGCGGCATCGAGTTTATCTGCGAGTATTTCATCTACAGCCAACAGCCCTGCCCCTACGGCGCGCTCTATTGCTTTTAATGAATCAGGGCATAGCCAAGTGTCGCCATCAAGATTATTTAACCCCTCATTAGGGAGCAAGCGCTCCACAAGATTAACTAACGATTCGTTATGTGCTAACAAGTAATGTTCACGGTGCGCTTTAGGCGCTTGTAAATGCGTTAAGCCGATATCTATACCACTTGCAAGGAGTCTATCGGCAATGGCGTCAAGGCGCTGTGGGCTCTCAGGATGATCGTCAATCATTTTATGTTTACGGCAATGGGGATGTGAAATAACAGCAGTACGCATAAACGCTCCTTTCCTTTGAGTGCTTAATATAACAAAGCCACTTTAAGGTGGCTTTGCGACTTTGGTGTATAGCAACACTACTTAGCTTTTAAATTAAGGTTTCTAAAATCAAAACTAAAGTCTGTTACCGCTGTTGATACCGCGCGCATTTTAGCGCTATTTACACGGTTATTTTCGCCCATATCAAAACGAATAAACGCATCGGCCTCAAGTAGTTTTTCATCCCATTTAACAATAAACGTATTACCTGTGTAATGCTCAAGGGTGCCTTTTAAGCGTTTGGTATGGGTAAAATCAATACGTAGTTTGCCATCTAGCTGCTCAATAATTACATCGCCATACCAATCATCATGTAGCGTGCCGGTGTAATTTATATTAGGTAATTGTGGCTGATAATCTGCTGGGGTGTCGGGTTTTGCATTTGCATAGGCTTTTTGTTTGCTCGCAAAATGTTTTTTAGCTAACTCTTCAACCCAGTCTTTATCTTCAAGATCAAGGGCATCTTCAAGCACTTCGTGGGTAACCGCAGAAAGCGCACTAAACGCTTGCTGATTAGATAAAATAACTATGCCAAGCTTTTTCTCTGGCAGTAATGTAACTTGCGACACCATACCTAAAATGCCCCCGCCGTGGCCTAGCTTTTTAAAGCCGTGGTAGTCTTCAATACTCCAACCTAGCCCATAGCCTCTAAATTGCTGATGATAGGCCTCATACGCACTTTTAGACGCCATAGAGGTAATATGCGGGTGCCACATTTGCGCTTGCTGTTTTTCACTAAATAGTTGCTCACCGCTTGGCATTTTACCGCCAGCTAACTGCGTAAGTAACCATTGGCTCATATCGTTTACGCTCGATGCAACAGCCCCTGCGCCTCTAAAGTCTTCTAGGTAGTTAACAAAGAATGGATTAAGCTTGCCATCCATAGGAATATGGCCAATTGCCCAGTTTTTATTACTTTTTGGAATACGCGAAAAGCCCGCGCGTGAGTTATCCATGTGCAAAGGCTGTAATATATTTTTTTCGATGTAATCGTTCCAGCTCATACCAGATACACGTGCCACCACTTCGCCTGCGGTTACAAACATTAAATTGTTATAGGCATACTGGCTACGAAAACTGCTGGCTGGCTTTAAATATTGTAGGCCGGCTAAAATATCTGCTATAGATTTATCAGTGCTTGGCCAAATCATTAAATCGCCTTGGCCAAGCCCTAATCCACTGCGATGGCTTAATAAATCACGAATACGCATTTCGCGAGTTACGTATGAGTCGTACAACCTAAACTCAGGTAAGTGGTCAATTACTCTGTCACCCCAGCTTAACTTACCTTCATCAATCAACTTAGCCAGTGCTGCACTTGTAAACGCCTTTGTATTTGAGGCAATACCAAAAAGTGTGTCTTTATTTACTTTTGCATGTGTATTGAGATTACTTGTGCCAAAGCCTTTAGCAAATACCACTTTATCGTCTTGCACAACCGCTACTGCCATACCCGGTACGTCAAAGCGTGCCATTGAGGAGTTAATCACCTCTTCTAAGTGCGTGGTATTAATTTGTGCCCAACTATTAAAAGTGGCACTGGCAAGCAAAGCTAAACTGGCTAATTTGGTGAGTTTCATGATTATCCTTATTATTTTTGGTGTACTGCAAATTCTATTTCAGCACGCGCTTTATTTGTATCGGGCTTATGCGGCCGATTAAGTATTGCATCACTGTATTCTTTTGGAACGCCCGCCTCAAGCGCACCGCGATGAACGTGCTGAATATACCAGTCGTATGGCAGTACATCGTTATCGTGCGTATTGGCTATATAACAATGCGCCTCTATTTGCTCACCATCTAACAGAGTGGGGTTAACAGCAACACAATCGTAGCCTGGGCCCTCTATGGTGTCTAAAATTGCTTTTTCAGCTTCATCAAGCTCATACACCACGCCATATACCAGGGCGTTTTTATCATCACTTTTTTGAATACTGCACTTACCCGAGCCGTCTTTAAATAGCATATTAAACGTAAGCTCGTAGCCTTTTAATACAGCCGTGCCAACTCGCTTTGCTTTTGGTAAACGCGCAAGCAAGCGGTTAGAAGACATATTCGATCCAAACGAAAAATTATAAATAGGCATGACTTCCCCCTAGAGTTAAATGACAACACGAATAGCTAAAGCAATTAAAATAACACCTATCCCTCGGTCAAACCAATAGCCACTTTTTTGAAAAAACGCCCTTACACTGGGCTTTGACAACACTAAAGAAAGCATAGAAAACCACACCCAAGTAGCTAAAGCCATATAAACCCCATACACAACTTGCACGCTGGTAGGTGTAGTTACACTAATAACTAAGGTAAATAACGACATAAAAAAGAGGGTTGCTTTAGGATTAAGTGCATTGGTTAAAAAGCCGCGCCTAAATGCATGCCATACGCTTTCTTGTGGGGCTGTTTTGCTTTCAATGTTATCTGTTTTATTTACCGGTGGTTTGGCAGCCCTTAATGCTTGTACGCCTAAATAGGCTAAATACGCGCCCGCAACGTACTTTAGTGCCATAAATAAAGTAGGCGATTGCGTTAAAATTAGCGCAACCCCTAATACGCAGTATCCTACGTGTAATAAAATAGCCGCGCCTACGCCAGCGCTTGTCCATAGGGCGTTACGCCTGCCCTGCTGTATACTTTGTTTGAGCACCACAGCAAAATCGGGGCCTGGGCTGGCTACAGCAAAAAAATGGGCAATGGCAATTAGTAAAAATTCGTCTAAGTAGTTCACAAGTATCCGGTTTAAGTGGGTGCATAGGCAAGCAGTAGTGGATTAGCAGAGTTTTCAACTAATGCTTTGATCTCTTTTTGGGCTTTTTTAAATTGGCTGCGCAAATGTGGCTTTAAATGTTTTTTAGAGTCACTGTCGTTTTTAAAATAACTAATTAGCGCGTGCATAAATACGGTATGGGTTTCGCTTAACTTAGCCTCACGATTAGCATACGGGTTATAGCACGAGCCACACCCGCCTTTAAATTGATACACAGTGTTGCTCATCATTACCCCAAACCCTAAAAAACAAGCCAGCGCATCTGCCGCTTGTGGTAAGTAGTCTTTACCGCCTGGCGGTAACACCCCAACATGATGTATTAATACAGTCGCCAGCGTGCCAGCAAAGCTGGCCACTAAATCTTGCGGCTGATTAATTTGATTAGGGTTAAACGAGATATTAATCGTATGGCTTGGGGGTACTATAAGCTGGCTTTGCTCTCCCCTTATATGCTCAGCAAATTCAAAGTGTGGGAATACTTGTGGTTGTAACTGCTGTGGTGCAACCAACTGTATTGGCCACGCATTCATACCTGCGTAATCGCGTACTCGCACAAAAACCTTAGTAGCCATTTCCTCAATGCTCGATACCGAATCAGGAAAGTGCTCAACGGTTGGTAATATTATTTGCGTATGCTTGGTAAAAAAATCGGCATCAAAGTGCTCTACCGCCCAAATAAAGGTATCAATCAGCCATTGCTGCTCAGCTTGTTCTAGCAACGGCTTTGATTTAAATAACGCTAACATAATGTGCTCTTATTTTTGTTCAAGTGCCCAGTTCCAGGCCTGTGTATTATATAAAGGCACAGTTGAAAGTGCATGGTGATGGCTGCCGCTCGATTCTTTAGTCGAGTACGATAAGTAAAGTAATGTACGATTTTGTGCATCGTAAATACGGCGTACTTTTAGCGATTTAAATAAAATACTTTTTGATGACTTAAACACCACTTCGCCCGACTTACTGCGATCTATTGCTTGTAACATATCGGCTGTAATTGGCCCAGTTTGACGACACGCAATAGACATATCAGAGGGATCTGAAAAATCTAAATCGGCCTCTATATGGCTAATATGGCACGTAACCCCTTTTACTAGCGGATCTTGCTGCGAATTTACCACTACATCTTTAGTAGTAAACAGCCCTAAACTCACCGACGCAACGTCATCTGAGCAGGCACTTAATGTAACCACTGCACCTAAGAGCACAGCTAAACGTTTAAAGCGGTATGGTAATTTCATATTAATCCTTAATTTTGCTTATAAGCGAAGGTTCACGTGACTGTTTTTATACTACCATCAAAAATTAATACAACTAAATTTAGACTATTCAGGGGTTAGCGCGCAGTTCAGGCTTTGGTACAATGACGCGCACGCCCACGTAGTAACTCATAATAGGAAACGCGTAAATGCCGCACATTATTATTGAACACTCTGAAGATCTTCCTGTATTACCGCAAGTGCTTGTTGAAAAAGTACACAACGCGACTTTTCAAAGTGGTTTGTTTGACCTAGAAACCATTAAAACCCGCGCAATTGCTTATCAGCAATATCAGCTAGGTGAAGGCAAAGAAGGGTTTATTCATATTGCGGCGCATATCATGGCTGGGCGCTCGATTGAACAAAAACAAATATTGAGTGAGAGCTTGCTTGAATGTCTAAAAACCTACTGCCGAGACTCTGATAGTTTAAGCGTTAATATTTACGACATTCAACACGAGATTTACCGAAAGAACTAAGCGTTATAAAACGCGCTGTTACCAAATTACAGCGCGCTTTTCACTGAAACCTATTACCTTGCTATAGCGTAAACTTACCTAGTAATTCTTTTAATATATTTGACTCTTCATTTAGCCCGCTGCATAACTCCTCTGAGGTTTTCATATTTTGCTTTGTTTGCTGCGCAGAGTCAGAAATCATTACTACATTTTGGCTAATTTCTGAGGTCGCCAATGTTTGCTCGCGGGTGGCTGTAGCCACCGAGCTATTTAGCTCACTTAGCGTAACAATTTCTTGAGAAATACCCGTTAAGGTACTGCCGGTTACTTTTAAGCGCTCAGCATTTTCTAAGGTATTCTTACTCCCCAGCTCTATATCCGACACCGTGCTAGACGCCTTAGAGTTTAACGTGTCTATCATTTCATTAATTTGCTCGGTCGACTCTGCAGTACGCATAGCAAGGGTTCTTACTTCATCGGCTACAACCGCAAAACCACGGCCGTGTTCACCTGCCCGTGCAGCTTCTATGGCAGCATTGAGCGCCAGTAAGTTAGTTTGCTCCGATATTGCTTTAATAACATCAAGCACCTGTGTAATTGATTTTATTTCCCCTGAAAGCTCAGTTACCGAGGCAACCGAGGTAGCCATGGCGTTTTCTAACTGCTCCATTTGCTTTATCGTACTATTTACAAACTCAACCCCTTTGTGGGTCGCTTCCTCTGTTGAAGAAGCAATGTCAGAGGCATTACTGGCACTATTTGAAATATCTTGTACGGTGACTTCCATCTCGTTAACGGCTGCCGCCACAGTTTGCGTACTAGATGATTGCACCTCGGCCAAATTGGCGGCCCCTTGTACCTGCACTAACACATCCTCTGAAATGCTTTTTACGTGGGTTGCTGAGTCCGAAACCTGCTTAAACATGCCATGCAACTGCTCTAAAAATAAATTAAAGTTAGCGGCAAGTTCTGATATTTCGTTGTTATCGTTAGTGGGCAGCCTTACAGTTAAATCGCCGTCTTTTTTAGTTAACGCGCTCACAGCAGCGGTTATATTTTCAATGGGTTTAAATATTTGCGACACTAAAACTCTGGCTAGGGCAAAGCCAATAATGGCAATGATCACACCAAATAATAAATTGCTATTAATGGCACTGTTTATTGGCCCGTATAACTGCTGCTCGGGTACTTCTGCTACTAAGTGCCAACCTAATGATTCAATAGGTGTACTCGACACAACATAATCTTCACCGGCCATTGTTTTACTAATAATGGCGCCATTTTTAATACTGTTAATATTAATTTTTTGGCCCATTTTGCTTCTGTCACTGTGAAGCATTACCTCACCTTTATTAGAAACCAAATACACTACACCGGCCTCGCCAATACGGTATTCATTAATTAAGTTGATCATAGAATCAAGCGAGCGTCCTACGCCTGTAATGGCGGTACGCTCGCCATTAATTTGTAGCGCATAGTTAATAAAAACCACCATGCTATTTGTGGTTTTATCTATGTCCAGTGCTATTTCAAAGGGTCTGTTAGAGGATAAAAACTGATCAAACCATACATCTTCATTTCTATCTATCTTTCTAGATATGCCAGCATCTGTGTAATAGTTGTTAGTGTTTTTAGAAATTATATAAGCAATAACAGCTTTGTTATTCTTTTTAATACTCGCTAAATAATTTATATAGTCAGCTTGTGATTGCTCGGATTCACCGTTAGCTATCCACTGTTTAACAAATGAATTTTGCGCTATTTCTTTAGCAACAATAATGGGAGTAGAAAGCTCTAACTCAATTTTACTTTTCACTTCGCTAAGTGCTGTAGGTAAGTCTACTTTTGCGAGTTTATCGCCTATATGACTTTGGATACTATTTGAAAATAAAAATGTAGAAGCAGCTAAAGGCACAACAATGGCTAAAATGAGGCTAATATAGACTTTTTGTTTAAGTAACATACTATTCCTATAAATGTACAAGAGGTTGAACTAACATTCGCTCTTAATAAATATAGGATCAGCTAAGCAATAAGCCCAATAATTAGAGAAATAGAATTCAAAAGAAAGTCTATAGTTTAATTTTTTCAACCACATGAAAGCGTATTAAAATTTATGGCGATTCTGGCCACTCTTGCGCATCAATAGTGCCTTTAGCTATTAGCTGAGCTCTTAATTCATTTATTGTGAGTTTTAATTCATCGCGAATTAACCTAACAGCAGGGGTAATAAGCTGCCTACTAGGAAATACTAACCACATTTCGGTGAGCGGCACTGTGTAATCGGCCATTAACCTTTGAAGCCTTCCGCTTAATAAATCTTGAGCAACATCAATGGCCGACTTTTTAGCAATCTCGGTGCCATCAATACACCAACGTCTGACTATATCGCCATCGTTAACAGCGCGGTCGCTGTTCATTTTAACCTTATATTTTTGGTTATCGTTATAAAACTCCCACCCATCATGCACTACCTCATAAAGCTTATATAACAGCGCATTGTGATTCACTAAATCCTCTGGGGATGAAGGCTCACCATGCTTTTTAATATATTCAGGCGAGGCACACAGCACATGTGCAATGTTACAAATTTTAAACCCATATAAATTTAAATCCTGTGCAGCCTCTTTGGTCAAGGCGCGCAGCGCAACATCAACACCATCGCGGTAAAAGTCTGCGCGGCTGTCACTTGCTTGTAAGCGCAGCGTCACTTCGCTGTGTTTATCCATCACGTTATTAAGCAACACCCGCATAAGGTTGCGCCCCATTTCGGATGACACGGCGATTCGTACTTCACCACTAATTGATTGCTGCTCTTCATGAATAAGTACTTGCCCTTGCTACAACAAATCAAGCGCCTGTTGGCAAAGAGGTAAATAGCGCTCCCCTTCAGGTGTAAGGCGTATTTGCCTTGTTGTGCGCACAAATAATTGTGTACCAAGCGACTGCTCTATCCGCTTTAAAGAAACGCTAGCAGCAGATGAGCTCATGTCCAATTGTTTTGCAGCAGCAGTAATGGATTGCAGCTCAGCCACTTTCAATAATACCTGTAGATCGGCTATTTTCATCACGCCCTCTTGTTACGTTCACAGCTTGCATAACTATAACGTTATTATCCACGTTTTTACGAAAGTGTATTTAACTTATGCCCATTTATTGACTGAATTTTAAGCCGTACTATAGCGCTATACCAACTTAACGGAGCTTTTAAATGAAATTTTTACTAAACGCATCTACTCTTGCACTGGTAGCAACACTCATATCAACGCCAGCTTTAGCACAGCAAAGCGCATCAAAAGTAGTTGCCGCTAGCAATATTGACTGGGGTTACTTAAACCCACTGCGTGGAGATAAAGCCCAGGCGCTGCAGATTTATGGGGAAATCGCACAACCAATACTGCTACAGGCATGTTAGTACGCTTTAAAAAAGGCTTTGAATCTCCGCCACACATTCACAACATTACCTACCGCGGTATCGTTATTGAAGGACAAATGCATAATGACGACGCAACAGCTGAAAAAATGTGGATGCCAGCGGGTTCATTTTGGACACAACCTGCAGGTGAAAACCACACCACAGCAGCCAATGGTAAAACAAACTTAATTTACTTAGAAATCGACTCTGGGCCGTACTTAGTTAAACCAACTAATGCTCAGTTTGACAATGGCGAGCGCCCGCTAAACCTACATGCAGACAACATGGTATGGTTAAACAGCAGCGATATAAACGACATTAACGCCCAAGGCGTGCAAACAACCTACCTTTGGGGAAGTACAGCTGAAATGAACGGCTCAATGATTAAACTTCCTGCCGGCTTTAAAGGTGAAATAAAAACAGATGCAAGCTAATTTCGTGCTGTTGTTATAGCCGGCGCCGTTGAGTACAACTCAAGCGAGCAAGATAAAGCGTAAAACCTAAGCGCAGGCAGCTATGTAGAGTCAACCGGTAACTTCACCCACACGATCGAGAACACTAGCGACAAAACAGCCACTATTTACATTCGTACTAATAGTAAGTACCAAGTAAATTAGAAGCTACTTATAAAAAGTAAATTGCATAAAAAAGCGCACTGTTTAGTGCGCTTTTTCATTTATTAATACTTAAAAGCTATAACGAGCAGTTAAGCTAGGTGACTTTGCAAAAGCCGCAGGACTTGTAATAACAGCTGTCGCTAGCAAGATAACTATCTTCTTGATTGCAGAATATAAAATAGAGGGGCAAATCTATAGTTACAGTTCTAGCTTGTTGCCTAAAATGCTAAATGATTAGTTATCTTAAAAGATATTGGTTAAGTAGCTATAAACCATTGAATGAAATGTTATTACTATAGGATATTTAAAGGGTGACTTTAAAAGTGGTGGCCCCTCCCAGACTCGAACTGGGGACCTAACGATTATGAGTCGTGTGCTCTAACCAACTGAGCTAAGGGGCCAACTTTGTATAACTACGCGGTAGTTAATTTTTGAAGCGTTTAGCCACTGAGCGACTAAAGCGGGTTGCAGTATAAAAAGTTTTTTAAGGCTTGTCACTAGCAAAAACCTTTATTTTAACAATCAGTAAGCTGACTGCTTAAATAGTAATCTTTTTGCATACGAATAGGCAGGAAATAGTGGGAAAATAAACGCAGAAGTATGCAAGCCGCTTTTTTACAATTTTAATAATTATAAAAAAGTGGCCGGCTCACATTGAACACACCACACATTATTTTTTAGCGATAATGTAAATAGCGTGAATTAAACCAGGGAAGTAACCCAGTAAAGTTAGTAAAATATTTAGCCAAAAGTGCATACCTAAACCAACTTGTAAAAATACACCCAGTGGCGGTAATAAAATCGACAATATTATACGAATGATATCCATAATGTAGCTCCTTTAAAAATGACAAGCAAAAAGCCCAGCTAAGCTGGGCTTTTTAGTATAGTGTATTATTCAGCAACGATAGTTAGTTCATCTACTACGTCACGAACGTCTTCAGCATTTTTAGCAATTTTTACTGCTAGCTGCTTTTCAGCTTCAGATTCAACTGAACCTTTAAGCTTAACTATACCGTTGTCGGTATCAACGTCGATATCTGTACCGTCAACCTCTGAGTCAAATAAGAAACGTGTTGTAATTACTGTGGTGATTTTAGCGTCAGTTAAGTCGTTATCGTCATCATCCATAGTGTTACGATCTTTGTCGTCCATATCCATGTTTTTCACAACAGTTAGGTTGTTTTCTACATCAGATACGCCATCTAGGCTAATTACAAGCTCTTCAGCTAGCTCTTTATCAAGGTCGCTGTTTACTTTACCTGTAAGTACTACCTTGCCATTATTTACATCAGTGTTAATGTCAAAGTTGTTTAGATTAGTGTTCATAAGAAGCACTGTTTCTGCCTTACCATCAATCCAAGCATCTTTACTTTCATTTTCCCAAGTGCCCGCTTGAGCACCCATAGCTGTAGTACCTAAAACTAAAGCCGCAATCATAGATTTGTTAAATGTTTTCATAATCTTTCTCCTTTTGATTAAAGACACTTTTAGATATGCGAGCTTTAGGCCAACTTTATTTATTTATTAAATTCATGTGCTTAGGCGTTTTATGAGCTATAAATAGAAATACAGCTGAGTAAACATTTACAGGCTATTAGGTAAAACTTTCTTAAGTGGTGAAAATAACGATTATATTGCTGCTTTGGTTAATCTATCGTTAATATAGTAAAAAAACGGAACTCAAATAAATGGTAAGTTATTGATATTTAATAACTTTAATATTGGTATATGGCTTGCTAATAAAACGATAACGCAAATATAAAAGGATTAATCCCATGTCTGTAAAAATTGAAGACCGCCCAATAGAGCAAGTTCGTGAGCAAGTGATAGATCAACTTATTTATAATTACAGCCATGGTGAGATATCTGCAGAAGCCTTCGAAAGGCGCCTAGACAGCGCTATGGATACAACCGACAACACGGCTCTACTTGGCTTAGTTGAGGATTTAACTCTACATGCCGATACACAGTATACTGCTCAAAAACAAACTCAGTTCGCGCCTAACTACAGTGCACAACAAGGCGAAAATGAAAACCTAACGTTAAAAAGCATTTTGGGCTCAAGCGAACGTAGCGGCCAATGGGTTGTGCCTAAAGATATTTATATTCAAAATTATATGGGGTCAATTGTGCTCGACTTTACCGATGCCATATTCACTCACCAACACGTCACTATTCACGTCAGCTGTTATTTTGGAAGTGAAGAAATATACGTACCAGAGCACGTTAATGTGGTTTCAAAAATGTTTTGTATAATGGGCAGCTTTGAAAATAAAACGGCCTCGCTGAATAAGCGCCAAGGCCCCACAATTCAGATTGAAGGAAGGACTGTATTAGGCTCTGTAGAGGTTAAAGTAAAGCGTACTATAAAAGAAAAGTTTATAAGCTTTGCTAATGACTTAAAAGCGCAGCTTGGCGTGAACAATAAATAGTGCACATAAAGTGTAGGGGATAGAAAAGCCCTATTGAGCGCTTTTCTGTCCTCTTTTTAATACTCTTTTTATAAGTCGTTATTTCGCTCGCTTGGAATATCACTCATATACTGCACAAACTCAACCTCAAACCCTGCTGGGTCTAAGTAGTATACGTTTTTTCTAAATGGGTTTTCTGCCCCCATTTTATCAGCGCTAAATCCGGCGTTTTTTAAGCGTTGTATAACAGCGTCTAAATTATTTGTAACGTAGGCAAAATGCGCTAGCCCGACTTGATGCCCTGTCAAATCTCTGTTTTTATGCTCGCCGTTGTCGCTTATAGCCATGTAGTGATTATCGTCACCAAAATGTACCCAGCGCTTAGGTTTGCCATACCACGTGTTGTTACCTTCACTTCTAATTGACCAATATGGAAACGCTGCTCGGTAAAATGTAAGCATTGCGTCTATATCGTTTACTACTAAATGTACGTGTTCTAATTTCATTATTATTTACCTTAGTTGATTGCTTAAAAACAAGATAAAACCTCAAGCTAACTTTAGGTAAAGCACTTTTTTATTTTTTTACCCGCCCCCCGACTAAGATATTTACTAATATAATGAACTATTGTGATGTTTGAATTTATTTTCTTTGGCCAGATATTTACAATGAAAACAAGGCATATTCACGTATCAAGAGCAGGCCTATTGCAAGTAAAATCAGCACTGTTAGCACTAAAAATAGCAGCTGGAGATAGGTTTATTACCCAAAGCTCAAGTTATTTATAAAATTTTAAATGAATAAATATATAGGTGTTTCAAGGTAGTACAAAAAACACACAAAAGTATTTGGGGTTTATTGTTTACTTTATGGCAAAAGTCGCTAAAATACGCCGGCTTAAATATATAAACGTTCTTTTACAACCCAAAGGTAATACCATGCATCCAATGTTAAACATTGCGGTTCGCGCTGCGCGCAACGCAGGCAAAATTTTACTTCGCGCAAGTGAAGATTTATCAAAAGTTGAAATTCAACAAAAAGGCACTAACGATTTAGTGACCAACATAGATAAAGAAGCCGAAGCCGTAATTCGTGATACAATTTTAAAATCTTACCCAGACCACTGCATTGTTGGTGAGGAGCTAGGTGAGCACAAAGGCAAAGATGCAGATTACCAATGGATTGTTGACCCACTTGATGGCACAACTAACTTCATCAAGGGTATCCCTCATTTCGCGGTTTCTATCGCACTTAAAGTAAAAGGTCGTTTAGACCAAGCTGTAATTTACGATCCAATTCGTGGCGAACTTTTCACTGCATCTCGTGGCCAAGGCGCACAACTAAACAGCAAACGTTTACGTGTGACTAAAACCGTAGAGTTAGCTGGTTCAATTTTAGCAACAGGCTTTCCGTTTAAACAAAAGCATCACTTAGATGCATACTCAGATGCATTTAAAGCTTTATTTGTACACACTGCAGACATTCGCCGTGCAGGCTCTGCTGCCCTTGATATGGCATATGTAGCCGCGGGCCGTGTTGATGGCTTTTTTGAAATTGGTTTAAAACCTTGGGATACAGCAGCTGGCGAATTACTTGTAAAAGAAGCTGGCGGCATGGTTGTTGATTTTGCAGGTGGTATTAACTACAACCATAGCGGCAACATTATTTGTGGTGCCCCTAAGCTTACTCAAGCAATTATCCGCGAAATTCGCCCGGTATTATCTGAGTCGTTACTTCGCTAATAAAGTGTAGTTAACTGTATAATAAAAGGAGCCTGCGGCTCCTTTTTTGTTTTAAAAGTACGGGTTATCAAGCTTTAATTCTGTGACGTAGCCTTTTGTAAAAGGGAGTGAGTTTATATCTTTTGCAAAATACTCATCAAATAACGCATCAAACTCACCACTGTTTTGCATTTTTTTTAGCCCCCGCTCTATAGCCTGAGCTAAAGCAGGTTTACTACTAACAACAAAGTAATAAATACCCGTGGGGTAACTAATAAATAAATTAGGCACAATAACTAAATTACTTTGTGCATTAGCAACCAATTCAGAATTAACTTCGATAAATGATCGTGGAAAATAATCGATTCGTCCCCGGCTGGTAAGCGTAAACATAGCTTGATAGTTACTCAGCGGCCTAACAGGTAAGCCGTTATAGGCCATTATTTTTGTATCTGGCCAATCACGCCCTTGCACTGCAGAAAGCTCCATTAACTGCGCTAAAGTAGTAATGCCTTTAAATTTTCCAACATTTTTTTTACTGGTTAGCAAAACGCGCTTACCTATAAACCCTTTAAATAAGGGTATTTTAACCGCTATTGCCCGTGTCTCTCGCTCGGGGCTACTCATGCTCCAATAAATATCTAACCCTGTTTTATCTAACTCAATTAAATCACGTTGTTGCTGCAAGCTCACTGGCTGCATTTTTATATCTACAGGATAATTGGCCCGCTCTAGCGCGCGTGTTAATAGCTCACTTGGGTATTCTTCGCGTGCATTTTGCACACTTTGCTTTTGAGCAACATTAACAACTTCAACCCCATGCGTAAAAAAGCTAATTGCAAATAAAGCTAACCCACCAACGACAATTTTTAATGGCAACATAATAATTACCTATTTTTATACTACCTGTTTATTTTCTGGTGCTAGGCGCACTAGGGCAGGCGCAGGTTTTCTGCGCTTGCATATAAACAAATAACTATGGCGATACCGCTTAGCCTCTTTTTTAGCATCTGTTGCCAACGCTGCAACTTGATGGCTGTTTTTACATTCCTGTAAGTCGGGCTCCACAAGGCCAATTGATAACGTTAGTAAAGGTACAAATTGCTTTTCTCCCTCACGATTTGTAGCCCAGTAACCTTTGCTCTTAATGTGCTCAGGCGTAAAAAAAGTGCGTGATTGCAGCTCAAATTGCTCAATTATGGTATTACAAATATGCACAGCATCTGATTGAGCAAACACCACCATAAAGTCATCACCACCTATATGTCCTACAAAGTTAGCACTGTTTTCGCAGGCTTGCACAATTACATCTGCCAATAGTTTGATCACGCTATCTCCACTGGCATAGCCGTATAAATCATTAAATTGCTTAAAATGATTAAGATCTATATAAGCCAGCGAAAACGCACTTTGAGAGCGTAGCCGTTGCTCTATTGCCTCATTAATCGCCACATTGCCAGGGAGCATAGTTAACGGATTAGCATGCTGGGCATGACGAATTTTTTCTTCTGTTATGTGTTTTAAAATATCACGTAAGGGGGCAAGCCCAAGGTAACGTCCATCACGCGTGATCACAATGTGGCGTCGAATATCAAAGTCTTGCTCTGTAATTTGCTGGCTCACGGCGTCGAGAAGCTGATTTTCATCCACCACTAAAGGCTGTTTATCCATAAAATCGGTGACGGGGCACTTGTCGTAAAGAGCATGGCCATAAGGCGCGGCAAACACTTCTGTAAGCTGATCTTTATGGAGTAATCCAACAGGCTGGCCAGTTTTATTTAACACCGCTAGGCTCATCACAGACTTGTCTTTTTCAAATAGCGTATGGGCATCTTTGCAACGGGTTTCGCTGGCTATTGCTTTTTGTGTAATAGCAAGCCAACCAATCGCCATTGATTGATCAAATGTATTATTTGACTGCTTAAAGTTTAATGCTTGTAATTGCGCTGAGCTGTAATCAAGGCTGGGGGTTGTGTTTGGTTTTTCCAGTAAAAACCCTTGTACATTTGCTATTCCTAAGCTTTTAACATAGGCAAGCTCTTCCACTCTTTCTATGCCTTCGGCTATGACTGCGGTGTTTGTTGCTTTTGCTAGTACCGTAATTGATTTCAAAAATTCTTTTTTAACTTCGTTTTCATCACAATGATCAATAAAGTAACGGTCTATTTTTACAAAGTCGGGGCAGAGTTCAGACCATTGCTTTAACCCCGAGTAACCAGCACCTAAGTCATCAATGGCAATGGTAAAACCCAGCTCCCGGTAATGTGCAATTGTTTTTAATAATAAAAAGCCATCGTCGACCTTTTCTTGCTCTGTTACCTCAATTACTACGCGGTTTGCTGCTAAGCCAAATTGCTCTGTTAAGTGAAGAGTTTCACCCTTTGGGTGGCAAGGGTCGAGCAACGTTTTAGGACTTACATTTAAAAATAACTTACCGCTTAAGTTAAGCTTTACAAAATTTTCAATTGCTTTTGAGCGACACAGTAGCTCAAGTTCTGAAATTAAAGCGTGCTCGCTGGCTGCTGAAAATAATCGATTAGGCATTTCTAAAGGGCTGTTTTTGGGCCCACGGCTTAGCGCTTCGTAACCTATAATTGCTTGATTAGCTATATCAAAAATAGGCTGAAATAACGTGGTTATTTCACCATTACTTAAAATATAGTCTAGGGCGTGTTGTTCTTTGCGAATTGAAATTTGTTCAATCTAGGGGCGATTAAATCGCGGCGCGAGGTTTGTAACCTAGTGGACTAAGTAAAAACCGAGCAACAAAGAGTTTATCACCCCTAGGCAGAACCCGAAGGGCAGCGCATGTTTGGCATTTATGCAGCGTTATCGCCTATTTATGGGGAACAACCACACTTCATAGGCTCTGCCTTGCCTAAAAACCAAACATACTGCTGAAAATTCAACCACCAAAGATCAGCACGCCCTAAACTTTGCGCTGCATTGCCACTGCAAAACCTGATTGTTGTTTAATTGGGGCATTAAAGTAGCAAGCCTGTATGACAATTTTATTGCGTGGTACTTAATACACATGCAATAAAAAACCGCTCAATTGAGCGGTTTTTTTTAAGCCTTGACTCTATTAAGGCAATGCGTCTAGGTCGGCGCCTTCTTTTTCTACCACTTCTGGTATTAAGTCTTCTTTACTTACGCCCATGGTAATCGCTACTGAACTTGCAACGTAAACTGAAGAATAAGTACCAATAAATACACCAAATAACAAGGCAGTAGCAAAACCGTGAATGGTTTGACCGCCCCACACAAATAGCGCAATCAATACCAAAATAGTGGTGATTGACGTTACAAGTGTACGGTTAAGTGTTTGCGTTAACGACATGTCGATAATTTCAATCGTGTCGTCGATGCGTACTTTACGGAAGTTTTCACGAATACGGTCAGATACCACAATAGTATCGTTAAGTGAGTAACCAATTACCGCCAATATGGCCGCTAAAATAGTTAAATCAAACTCTAACCCTAATACAGAAAACAAGCCAACAGTAATAATTACATCGTGTAGTAATGCCCCCACTGCGCCCACAGCAAAACGCCACTCAAAGCGAAATGCCACGTAAATCAAAATACAAATAAGCGCAGTTAACATGGCAAGGCCACCCTGCTCTTTTAAGTCTTCCCCTACGCTTGGACCTACAAACTCAATACGGCGCATTACTACGCTTTCATCAGCTTGCTTTAAGGCAGTAATAACTTGGTTACCAATAACTTCGGCTTTTACTTCACTGCCGCGCGGCGCTAAACGCACCAAAATATCTTGGCTAGAACCAAACAGCTGCACTGAGGCATCGGCAAAACCGTTTTCAGCTAATACTGAGCGTACTTTTTTCAAATCTGCAGGTTGCGAAAAACCAACCTCTACAGCAGTACCGCCAGTAAAATCTAAACCAAAGTTTAAACCTTTGATAAAAATTGAGGCAAACGACGCTAAAATCAATAGCGTAGAAAAACCCATTGCCACTTTACGAAGTGACATGAAACGTAGGGTTTTACCACCCAAACTTAAAATTTGCATGTCCGCTCCTTAAATTGAAAGTTTATCAATGCGCTTACCACCAATAAATAAGTTAATTACCGCACGGGTACCAACTATGGCTGTAAACATTGAAGTTAAAATACCAATTGCTAATGTAACCGCAAAACCTGCAATTGGGCCGGTGCCCACTGCAAATAATATAATGGCCGCAATTAGTGTGGTGATATTGGCATCAAATATAGTGCTAAAGGCACTATCGTAACCAAAATGAACGGCTTGTTGCGGGCTACGACCATCGGCCAGCTCTTCACGAATACGCTCAAAAATAAGTACGTTAGCATCTACCGCCATACCTACAGTTAATACAATACCGGCAATACCTGGCAGCGTTAATGTAGCACCTGGAATTAACGACATTACACCTACAATAAGTACTAAGTTAGCGGCAAGTGCTATGTTGGCAACTAAACCAAACCCTTTGTAGTAAATAAGCATAAAGGCAAGCACAAACGCAAAACCAAGAGCTACAGCTGTCATACCCGCTTCTATGTTTTCTTGGCCTAGGCTTGGGCCTACTGTGCGCTCTTCAACAATTTGAATTGGCGCAACTAGTGCACCGGCGCGTAATAGCAAGCTTAAGTTGTGGGCTTCGGCTGGGTTATCAATACCTGTAATACGGAATGAGCGGTCAAGACGAGCTTGAATAGTCGCAACGTTAATAACCTCTTCTACCTTAATAGGTGGAAGTGCTTTACCGTCAGCGTCTTTTTTGCCCGATGGCTTGTACTCTATAAATACCGTGGCCATGCGCTTACCAATAGCGCGTTTGGTAAAGGCATTCATTTTTGCCCCGCCTTTGCTATCTAAGGTAATGCTCACTTGTGGGCGCTGGTATTCATCGTTGCCTGATTGCGCACCTGTGATGTGGCTCCCTTCAAGAATGACACGTTTTTTAAGTACCACAGGGTAACCATCGCGACTCATGATCATTTCTGTGCCTGCGGGAATACGCCCTTGAGCAGCCGCACTTGGGTCAGCATTTTCGTCTACTTCACGAAATTCAAGCGTGGCCGTTGCACCTAAAATTTCTTTAGCGCGTGCTGTATCTTGTACACCTGGTAGTTGCACAATAATACGCTCAGCACCTTGGCGCTGTACGTTAGGCTCTGCAACACCAATTTGGTTAATACGATTACGAATAATGGTTTCGTTTTGCTTAATAGCGTAGTCACGTATTTCTTTAAGCTTTTGCTCGCTCATAGTGGCAAAAAATGCGCGATCGTTGCTGCTATCATCAATGTATACGTTTAGTGGGTAACGTGATGCTAAAAAGCGCTCAGCGGCCTCTTTGTCTTCTTCGGTACGCATTTCTACACGCATACGCTCAGACCCTGCTACACGGCGAACACTACGGTAACGAAGTTTTTCTTCGCGTAGGTCGCTACGAAAATCTTGTTCCATTTGCTCTAGCTGATTATCTACCGCGGTTGCCATGTCGATTTCCATGGTGAAGTGAACACCACCACTTAAATCAAGCCCTAGCTTCATCGGGTTACCACCCAATGATTTTAACCATGCTGGTTGAGCGGGTGCCATATTAATAGCAGAAATATAATCGTCGCTAAGAGAATTACGCAGTAAGTCTTGCGCTTTTAGCTGTTCTTCAACATTTTTAAAACGTACTAATACTTGGCCGCCTTCAAGCACGGTAGACTTAGCTGTTACATTATGTTGTTTGAGGGTTGCGTTTACTTTGTCTACTACACTGAGATCGACATCTGCACCTTTTGCCCCCGAAACTTGTATAGCCGGATCGCGGCCATACAAGTTTGGAGAAGCATATAAAAGGCCAATGGCTACCACAGCTAAAACAAGTAAATACTTCCAAATTGGAAACTTGTTTAACACAGGCATGTCCTTTTTATTTTTATAGTGACTTCATTGTGCCTTTAGGCAATACAGCAGATACTGCCGATTTTTGTACTGTAACTTCAGCTTGCTCATTTAAAGAAATCACGATGAAATCTTTATCTTCAGCAATTTTTACGATTTTGCCAACTAAACCGCCTTGGGTAAGTACTTCATCACCTTTAGCCATCGCACTCATTAAGCTTTTATGTTCTTTAACGCGCTTAGCTTGTGGGCGGTAAATTAAAAAGTAAAAAACCAAACCGAAAATAGCTAACATAATTAGCATTTCCCAACCACCACCTGCAGCAGGTTGACCAGCAGCGGCGTGTGCGTTTGAAATAAATAAACTCATAATACTTCCTCTATATTTTTAAATTTTAATTTATATCTGCAAGCTCTGGCACTTCTTGGCCACGGCGAGCATAAAAATCACTAACAAATTCTTCTAGTTTACCTTCACTAATAGCATTGCGTAGGCCTTCCATAACACGCTGATAGTATCGTAAGTTATGGATTGTGTTTAGTCGTGCGCCTAAAATTTCATTACATTTATCAAGGTGATGTAAATAAGCACGCGAGTAATTTTTACAGGTATGGCAATCACACTCAGGATCAAGCGGACCAGTGTCTGTTTTATGCACTGCGTTACGAATTTTAATTGTGCCTGTAGTAATAAATAAATGACCATTACGTGCATTACGCGTAGGCATTACACAGTCAAACATATCAATACCACGGCGTACAGACTCAACTAAATCCTCAGGTTTACCTACACCCATTAAGTAGCGTGGTTTATCCTCTGGCATTTTGTACGCACAATGATCAAGAATATTCATCATTTCGTTTTTAGGCTCACCCACTGATAGGCCACCTAATGCGTAACCATCAAAGCCAATTTCTTCTAGGCCTTTTTGTGATTGTGCACGTAACTCAGGGTACATACCACCTTGAATAATACCAAATAAAGCTGATGGGTTGTCGCCGTGGCCTTCTTTAGAGCGCTTAGCCCAACGAAGCGATAGCTCCATAGACTCTTTAGCTTCTTTTTCAGTGGCTGGGTATGGCGTACATTCGTCAAAAATCATCACGATGTCTGAGCCTAAATCACGCTGTACTTCCATTGATTTTTCAGGCGACATCATAATTTGGTCACCATTTACCGGCGATTGGAACAACACGCCTTCTTCGGTAATTTTACGCATAGCGCCAAGGCTAAATACTTGGAAACCACCCGAGTCAGTTAAAATTGGAAAGTCCCAATTCATAAAGTCGTGTAAATCACCGTGTTGCTTAATGATTTCAGTACCTGGGCGTAACATTAAATGAAAGGTGTTACCCAAACAAATTTGTGCCCCTGTGGCTTTAACTTCATCTGGGGTCATGCCCTTAACAGTACCGTAAGTACCTACTGGCATAAATGCAGGTGTTTCTATTACACCACGGTCAAAAATCAAGCGGCCGCGGCGCGCTTTTCCGTCGGTGCGGTCTAATTCAAATTTCATATCATCCTCAATGTCGGAAAAACAGTCCAACAAGCTATAATTTAACCGCTCGATTCTACCCTTTTTGCCCCGCTATTACTATTAGCTGCGCTAAATTCACTACGTATTAGCACAGGCAAATAAAAACCCAGCGTGTGCGCTGGGTTTTTAATAAGTGTACCGATTATAAAGGTGTTTATTTACGCGTTAAAAACATCGCATCACCATAGCTAAAAAAGCGATACTTTTGTTCAATAGCGGTGTTGTACGCACCCATAATGTTATCTTGGCCGCTAAAGGCACTTACTAGCATAATAAGGGTTGATTCAGGCAAGTGAAAATTAGTCACCATGGCATCAACTACATTAAACTGATAACCCGGAAAAATAAAAATATCGGTGTCGCCAAAATAGCTATCTAATTTACCGCCGTGTATTTTTGCTGCCGACTCTAGCGAACGCACTGAAGTTGTGCCTACTGCAATTACACGCCCGCCATTTGCCTTAGTTTGTGCAACAGCCTGTACCACGTTGTCAGGCACCTCAATGTATTCTGAGTGCATTACATGCTCAGCTACACTTTCTACACGCACCGGCTGAAACGTACCCGCGCCTACATGTAGTGTAACAAACGCCATGTTTACGCCTTTTTGTTTTAGTGCCGCCATTAACTTATCGTCAAAATGCAGCCCTGCCGTAGGCGCTGCTACGGCTCCAGGTTTTTCACCATAAACGGTTTGATAACGCTCGCGGTCAGCCTCGGTGTCTGGGCGGTCAATATAAGGAGGTAAAGGCATGTGACCAATATCGTTTAGAATATCGAGTACATTTTGACTACGATCGAATTCAAGCTCAAATAACGTATCGTGACGCGCAATCATGGTCGCTTTTGCTTTGCCTTCTAAAATAACTTCGTTACCCGGCTTTAACGACTTACTGGCTCTTACATGGGCAAGTACGCGGTGTTCATCAACTACACGCTCTACAAGCACTTCAACTTTTCCGCCAGAGGCTTTTTGACCAAACATACGGGCAGGAATAACGCGGGTATTGTTAAATACTAATAAGTCACCCTCGTTAACTAAATCAAGTAGGTCGCTAAACACTTTGTGTTCAACGTTGCCAGTTGGGCCATCTAGGGTTAGTAAACGGCTGCTGGTTCTGTCTTGTTTAGGAAAACGAGCAATTAATTCATCAGGTAAGTCAAAGCTAAAGTCAGCCACGCGCATAGTCGGTATTCCACATCATTAAAATCGCGCCAAGTGTATATCTATCCTGGGCTAAGCTCAAGATATCTACAACAGTTGAGAGGATTCACCCTATTTTAGATACATTTGAGTAACTACTTTAAATAATCTTGTTCTTATTAGTAAATATCATTATTCTTACTGCCTTTGATAATAATGGTTTAGTTTTGGGGTTATAAAAAAGTGGCAGATAAGCTGAAGTTGCTCATTCTAAACGCAAGTAGCGAAGAACGCCGAACTATACGCGCCACTTTAGAATACTTAAACGTATTTGAATTCATAGAAGCCGCAGATAGCCAAGATGCGCTCACCCTATTAAAAAAACAGCCCGTAAACATGATTATCACTGGTTTAAGCGTAGGGAAAATAGATGGCTGGCGCTTTTCTCGCATGATCCGCTCAGGCTTACTTAAAACACCTAAAAATACCCCTATTTTACTTATTCCGCCAATCTACTGTGAGCGTATAGCAGAAACCACCGCACGGAGTTACGGCATAGACGCTGTACTGCCCTTTGAGCACCAAGACATGTTGCCGCAGGTGTTGGCAAATGTATTGTCTACACATTTAGAAAAAAGTAGCCGTCTTAATTTACTCTTACTAGAACCAATAGCGCAAAAAGCCGATGAAATAGCGCAGCAACTTAAGCTCAATTTTGCTATTACCCATGTTACATCAAGCCAAAGTGCTTTAAATGCTTACAATCAACAACAATTTGCTATTGTATTGCTTGATGCAACCGCGTCACGCGCTGATACTTCAAGTCTTTTAGTCGAAGAAATACTGCAACATAATCCTAAACAAGCCATTGTCACTATTATTGACAATAACGATGCAGACTATGCAGAGCAATTACTGTTGTCAGGTGTGACTGACTTTATAAGAGCGCCGTACGACCCGTCGTTTTTAAATAAGGTGTGTGACCATGCTGCGCGTCGTGAAGACTTTATGGTGAGTTATGCTGAGTTTGCACAAAAGGTTGAGCAGCTAAGTATTAGCGAAGTTCGCTACAAGGAGCTGTTTTCGGCGCACCAACGTATTTTACTGCATTTAAACACGGTGGTTTTAGAGCTCGACCAACGAGGTAAAATTCGCTTTATAAACCCCGCTTGGGAAACACTAAGTGGCTTTGGGGTTAAATCGTCTTTGCAAAAGTCTTTAATCGACTATTGCTCAGATGAATGCCAAGTAAAACTAAATACGACCATTAACGATATTCTTAATGGCGGCACACACCAGCAGCAAGTTGAAATTCAACTTAATCATAAAAATGGCAATCAGATTTGGGTTGAATGCCGGTTACAGCTAATAAAAAACAGCAGTAATAATGCCACTATTACTGCCACAATCGACAACATACATGAGCGAAAACAAGCCGAGTTAAAACTGCGCCACTTAGCACTGCATGATACGCTCACAGGCTTACATAATCGTTATTATTTTGATCAACAGCTTAATAAAATATGCCAAACCAAGCATACCTATGGTGGTGTAGAGCACGCACTTATTTATATCGATTTAGATCATTTTAAAATAATTAACGATAGTAAAGGCCATCAACAAGGCGATATAGTACTAAAAGATGTTGCCCAATTATTTGAAGCGAACATTAGCGCTAAACATTTAGTTTGTAGAATAGGCGGTGACGAATTTGCAGTTATTTTAAAAAATACGCAACTGCTAGACGCTCACCTAATTGCAGAGAGTATTTGTAGCGCGATTGAACAACACGAGTTTAAATCAGAAGACCAGGTTTACTCAATTAGTTGCTCTATTGGCTTAACGCAAATAACGGCTCAAAATTGTGATCCGAGTGAATGCCTTAAGCAAGCCGACATTGCTCTATATATTGCTAAAAGTTTAGGCCGTAACCTAGTGCATTGCTACTCAAAAGAAGATGCGCAGAATAACACTCTGCAAACAGGACTTGAGTGGGGGCATGAGATCCGACAGGCGCTTCAACAGGACAACGTGGAACTACACTATCAGCCGATATGGGACTTTAAGGCCAATAAAGTGGCTTATTTTGAAGCGTTGCTGCGTCTTAAAATAGACGACAAGCTTATTTTTCCTAATCAATTTATTCCCTCCCTTGAGCTACTTAACGATACTTTTTTGATGGACCAATGTGTTATTCGTAATGCCATTGCGAGCGTTGCTGAACACCCAGATTTAAATCAAGTGGCTATAAACCTTTCTGCTCAATCGTTTTTAGATGAGCGCTTATTGCCACATATAGAATCGAGCCTAGAAAAATACCACGTACCGCCTTCGCGTATTATTTTTGAAATTACCGAGTCGGCCTCTGTCAACAACTTAAAAGCTACCCGTAAAATGATAGAAAAGCTAAACAGTTTAGGCTGTCATTTTTCTATTGATGACTTTGGTACAGGCTTTAGCACATTTAACTATTTAAAACAGTTACCTGCGCAGCATGTTAAAATAGACGGCTCGTTTGTACGTGACATGATTAACGACCCCATCGACCTAGCACTCGTTAAGGCTATTAACGATATAAGCCGCTCTCTTGATAAGCGCTCAGTAGCTGAATACGTAGAGAGCGAAGAGATATTTTTTGCCCTAAAAAAGATTGGTGTTGACTACGGACAAGGCTATTTTATTGCCCGACCCGTGCCTGTAGAAAAAGTACAATCGACGCTTAAAATTATTTACCAGAAGAAACCTTTTACCCAACAACAGCCTAGCTGTCAGCTAAACATTTTTAAACAGTTTTAAGCATTTTATTACTATCATTATTGCACTTATTGCCTATACTTTACGTACCACTTAGTAAATGTCTTGTTGTTTTGATGATTTAACAATAAAAACATGACATTACCTATAAGCATACATGACTAGCAATTACATAGAGGTTAAAGCTTGTCAGGTTTAAGGAGGAAGGTATGGCGCAGTTGATTATTTTACTTCTCGTAATACATTGTGTAATTGCGTATCAGTGCTATCGATACGCGCAGCTAAAGGGCTACCCAGTAGGCGTATTTGCTACTTTAGGCCTACTCCCGTATTTTAATGTAGTTGTGTGGATTTATTTACTTTTTCTACCCGAGCTAGAACCCTTTGAAAGCCAAACACATAGCAAACAGCAGCCGTTATAGGCTGCTGTTTTGTTATTGCTTTAATTTACTCTTGAAAGTAATTAGGATTAACCCTCAAAGTCCAGGCTGCATTGGCGAGCTAAAAACACTTCCAGCTGCTGGCTGAATAATTTAAAGTCGCGAATTCTTCCCGTGGTTTTTCGCCACAATATGCCTATATCTCTGTAAGCATCACCTTGCGAGGGAGTTGCTATCATATTTTTATCTTTAAGAATGCCCGCATTAATCGCCATTTGCGGTAAAAATGTAACCCCTAGCTGATGCTCTACCATACTGAGTAAAGTATGTAGACTTGCAGCTTCAAACGGATTAATACAGCTTGAACGATTTAAGTGACACGCACTCAAGGCATGCCCTGTCATACAGTGCTCTCGCTCTAATAAAAATACACTCGCCTCAGGTAGTAAATTAAAGTCTTCAACGCCTTTAGCTGGGCTGTAATCTTTGTGGTGCACTAAACTAAAGTGATCTTTAGCCAATACTTGGGTATGAAACTTCTCTGTTTGATAAGGCAGAGCTAACAACGCTAAATCAATATGGCCGTGTTCAAGCTTATCTAATAACTTATCGCTAGTATCTTCAACAAGTACCAACTCTAAATCACAAAAGGTTTGCTTACAAAAATGATACAAAGGCGCCGCTATGAAACTTGCAATAGTAGGTATAACCCCTACCACTAACTTGCCACTGAGTGGCGTTAAAAAGCTTTTGGTTAGCTCTTTTAAACTAATTGTATCGTTAATAATTTTACGAGAGCGTTCAACGACTTCTTCACCAATACTGGTAAACATGAGGCTACGATTCTCTCGCTCTATTAGCTGACAACCGAGTGTTTCTTCAAGGTTTTGAATTGCACTGCTTAAAGTAGATTGCCCAATAAAGCACGCACTTGCTGCACGGCCAAAATGCTGGTGCTGATGTACAGCTAATAAATACTGTAGCTGTTTAATACTTGGTAGGTTGGTCATTTTTTCTTTCCACAAATAAAAAGACCCCAACACCAAAGGCGTTGAGATCTTTTCAAGCTAAAAGTCTTTGAGTACTTTTTTGTTAAACCCCAAACGCGGTTCTTAGTACGTAGAAAATAACAATAGCAAGGGCAGCGCCAACTGGCAATGTAATTACCCAAGAAACTACAATGTTTCTGATAACACCCATGTTAAGAGCAGCAATACCACGTGCCATACCTACACCTAATACCGCACCAACTAAGGTTTGTGTAGTAGAGATTGGCATACCAGTACCTGATGCAATAACAACGGTTGATGCAGCCGCAAGTTCTGCAGCAAAACCACGGCTAGGCGTTAAATGTGTAATACCTTCACCTATCGTTTTAATTACTTTTTTACCTAAAATAGCAAGACCCGCAACAATACCAAAACCACCGAGTGGTAAAATCCACCATGCGATAGCCGCTTTTTTAGCGATTTCACCGTTGCTTTCAACAATGTTCACAACCGCAGCTAGTGGGCCAATTGCATTCGCTACGTCGTTTGAGCCATGCGCAAACGCCATACAACACGCTGTTAATACCATTAATACCGCAAATACTTTTTCTACGTTATTAAATTGCATTTGTTTATCAGCTTTAGGGTCAATATTTAAACGTGAAATCGCAATTTTACCAATAATAGCTACAATCACAGCAATTGCGATAGCAATTAAGTAGCCCTCTGTAGCACCTAGATTAATACCTATATGCTTTAAGCCTTTCTTAATTGTTACTAGCGCCATAATAAAACCCGCTAAACCCATGTACAGAGGTACAAAGCGCTTCGCGTTTTTAAGCGGTGCATCGGTATCAAAAATTAGCTTTTGCGCACTCATAAATATTAAGTAAGCAATAAAGCCTGAAATTGCCGGTGTTATAATCCAACTACCTACAATACCCCCAACTTTATTCCACTGAATAGCCTCTGTACCCACTGCAACTAATGCAAAACCTATGATTGCACCAATAATTGAGTGAGTAGTTGAAACAGGCCAACCTAAAAATGAGGCGATTAATAGCCAAGTACCCGCTGCAAAAAGCGCAGAGATCATACCTAAAACCATTAAATCTGGCAGCGCTGCAAAAGGAGCTGCATCAATAATGCCTTTACGAATTGTTGATGTAACCTCACCCCCCGCTAAATAAGCACCAGCAAATTCAAAAACCATCGCAATAATAATTGCTTGTTTTATTGTTAACGCTTTAGAACCTACCGAAGTACCCATCGCATTAGCGACGTCGTTCGCGCCAATACCATAAGCCATAAAAAAGCCGACTGCTGCGGCAATTAAAACTAATACCGTGCCGTAAGATGCAATGATATCCATTGTGTAACCTTAATCTTTCGTTTGAACTGATTTGTATAAATTAACGAGCTAACATCAGCTCAAGACGTGATCCTACGCGCTCTGCAATATCTGCAAGCTCGCCAACCCATTCAATTATTTTGTATAAAAACATAACATCAATTGGGTTTAGCTCGCTTTCTACATCACGCAGTTGGCGGCGTACTTTAATTTGCATTTCATCCGTGTCTTGTTCTATGGCATCCAATTCTACGAGCATTTTTTCAACTAAGGTAACCTCGCGACCTTTAAAACCCGTTTCTAATAACTCTTCTAACTCATTAATTGCTTTTGATGCTTGTTTAGTCGCATCAACACAACGTGTTAGATAAGCTAAAAAGTCTGCCTGCATAGCGCTAGGAATAGTCATTTCACGACCAATTACGCGCCCTGCAATATCTTTTGCTTTATTTGCTATTTTATCTTGTTGAGTTACGAGTTCGAGCAGATCTGTACGCTCTACCGGCATAAATAAACCACGCGGTAATTGTAAGCGTATATCTCTTTTCATATCATCAGCTTCACGCTCTAAATTACGAATAGTTAAACGAAGCTCTTCTGCTTGCTGCCATTCTTCTTTAAATACGTGATTAAAGAAAGGTATCAAAGCTTTGCTTGCTTGATGAACTTTCTTGATGTGTTCTTCCATTGGTTTGATAGGAGATTTTGCAAATACTCCTAAAAACGCGTTTGTAGGCATAACTGACCCTTTAATCAAATTGATATGCTTTGCAGCATGAATTTTACAGTATTAGCCGCGATTGTGAACGCTTTTTATTATTTCACCGCAGCTAACAATGCATGAAGCGGCATTAAGCCGCTTTAATAAAAAAGAATGATAGAAAAAACATTACAACGATTTTTCTATATCCTCTTGAGATGTATGACGAATATCTTTTCCGTTAACAAAATATATAATGTATTCCGCAATATTTTGGCAACGGTCCCCAATACGCTCTAATGAACGTACAGACCATACTAAATCCATAATTTTTGGGATTGAGCGTGGATCTTCCATCATATAAGTCATAATTTGGCGCGTAATTGCTTCATATTCACGGTCAACTTTTGAATCTTCTTTATGTACTTCAAAGGCACGTTGTACATCCATACGCGCAAATGCATCAAGCACATCATGTAGCATTTTTAATACTTGGCGTCCCATATTTTCAATATTCACTAATAAATCTTGCTGATCTTTAGTAAATGAGTCCAAAGCTACTTTAGCAATACGCTCAGCTTCATCACCAATACGCTCTAAATCAGCAATCGTTTTAGCAATAGCAACAACCAAGCGCAAATCGCTTGCTGCAGGCTGGCGACGCGCAATAATGCGTGTACACTCATCGTCAATGCTTACTTCCATTGCATTCACTTTGTAATCGTTTTGGCGTACTTTTTGTGCTAGTTCAGCATCGTTACGACTTACTGCGTCAAGTGCACTGCTTAGCTGTTGCTCAACTAAGCCCCCCATGTTTAGTACATGGTTACGAACATTTTCTAGTTCTTGATTAAAGCGACCAGATATATGTTTGTTTATATTATGTTCCATAATTACCTTCTCTTAAATTCGTTCACAATAACCAAGCAAAAACTAGCCGTAACGGCCTGTAATGTAGTCTTCTGTTTTCTTTTTGCTAGGCGTTGTAAATAAGGTATTAGTATCTGAGTATTCGATTAATTCGCCCATGTACATAAAGGCCGTTTGATCAGATACACGTGCAGCTTGTTGCATGTTGTGCGTAACAATGACTACGGTAAATTTATTTTTTAAATCGTTAATTAGCTCTTCAATAACCAAAGTAGAAATTGGGTCAAGTGCCGACGTTGGTTCATCAAGTAATAGTACTTCAGGCTCAATTGCAATTGAACGGGCAATAACTAAACGCTGTTGCTGACCACCCGATAGCCCAAATGCGCTATCATGTAATCTGTCTTTTACTTCATCCCATAGTGCCGCACCACGAAGTGATTGCTCTACTACTTCATCTAGCTTACGCTTTTCTTTAATACCCTGTAAGCGTAGGCCATAAACCACATTTTCATAAATCGATTTAGGAAATGGGTTAGGACGTTGAAACACCATACCTACGTTACGACGAAGCGCGGCTACATCGACCTTTTTATCGTAAATGTTTTGACCATGAAGTAATATTTCACCTTCAATACGACACACATCGACTAAATCGTTCATGCGGTTAATGCATCGCAATAGGGTTGATTTACCACAACCCGATGGGCCGATAAACGCGGTTACCTGACCTTTAGGAATATTCATATTCACTTTGCTAAGCGCTTGCTTTTCACCATAGTAAAGATCAAGGTCCTTAATCTCTAACGCTTTTTGGTCATCAGTTAAGTTTTCTAAGTCTAACTTCAAGCCTGTATTAGCTTGGTTTACTTGTGGAGCGACTGTAATCATGTTTGTTACCTATAATTCTTTACTAATTAGTGTTCAAGCGATCTGAATTTTTCACGTAAATGATTACGTATGCCTATCGCTGTTATGTTGAGGGTAATAATCACCGACACCAATAAGAAGGCCGTTGCGTATACCAGCGGGCGCGCCGCTTCAACATTAGGGCTTTGAAAGCCTACATCATAAATATGAAAGCCTAAGTGCATGAACTTTCTATCTAAGTGAAAATATGGGAAGTTACCGTCAAGGGGTAACGTAGGGGCCATTTTTACAACACCTACCAACATTAATGGTGCAACTTCACCGGCCGCTCTCGCAACAGCAAGTATTAAACCTGTCATGATTGCTGGGCTTGCCATAGGAATAATAATTCGCCATAAGGTTTCAACCTTTGTGGCACCAAGCGCTAATGAACCATCGCGTACTGTACTTGGAATACGCGATAAGCCTTCCTCAGTTGATACAATAACAACCGGTAATGTAAGAATAGCTAATGTAAGTGCCGACCACATTACACCGGGTGTACCAAATACTGGTGTTGGTGCGGCTTCGGGGTAGAATAATTGATCAAGACTCCCCCCAAGCATGTATACAAAAAAGCCCAGTCCGAATACGCCATAAACAATAGACGGCACACCGGCAAGGTTTATTACCGCAATACGAATCATCTTAGTTACTGCATTTTTAGCTGCGTATTCATGCAAGTAAATTGCTGCAACTACGCCAAATGGAGTCACAATAACAGCCATCAGCATTACCATAAATACAGTACCAAATATTGCAGGGAATACGCCGCCTTCGGTGTTAGCTTCACGTGGGTCGTCTGATACAAACTTACCCAATTGTACAAAGTAATGGCCTAGTTTTGAGAAAAAGCCCATGTCGTTCGGCAACCAAACATCAAGTACTTGATACAATGGAATGGTGACCACTTCACCGCGCATATCTTTAACTAATACTTGGTCACGCTTGGCTTTTTTACGTAGTGAAAATAGCTCTTTTTCAAGTACTGCGTATTCATTACGTAACTCGGCACGTGCCTGGGCAAGCTCAGCAACACGCTCATCGGTCAGCTCGTCATCAAGTAGGTAGGCTTTTTCTTGTAGGCGTAAACGCTCAAGCTCGTAGTTAATATGACCAATTTCGCCATTTTGCAAATCAAGCGCTTCATCGTTTAAATCAACCGCACGTTCTACTAACTCATGTAAGGTTTCGATTTTATCGCCAGTAACCGGCTTTCCATCTTTAATTACACCTTCGATGTAACCATAAAAGTTACCGTTTTTACTACGCTCAAATACAGCAAGCGTAGCCGGTGTACTTTGCTCAGTAATATCAGTTTCTAATATCCAGCGAAAATCTAAATCTACAAATTCGCGGTTACCTGTTTTTATAAGTAAACGCTCAACTTCATCTTTATTAAAGTCTGAAACATCAATACCGGTTGCCGCTAAACGTGCCGTAGGTACGAGCTCTCGGTCGTAAACTTCACCAATTATGGTTTGTTTTGAAATAGACCCTTCTAGCTCGAATTGAACCACCTCCGATGGCCAGAAAAAGCTTAACCCTTTCCAAGCTATCATTGCTAATAAACCAAGAACTGAGATTAAGCTGATACTTACTGCACCGCCTGTCATCCAAATCCAAGGAGAACCAGACTTAAACCACTGCTTTACCATGTCGTGTCTCTCCACTTACATTGAGCTGTATTTTTCACGCAGCTGCTGACGAACAAACTCAGCCACTGTGTTGAAAACAAAGGTGAATATGAATAGTACAAATGCTGCTAAGAATAATATTCTATAGTGCGAGCTGCCTACTTCTGATTCAGGCATTTCTACCGCAATGTTTGCAGCTAAAGTACGCATACCTTGGAAAATACTCCAATCCATAATCGGCGTATTACCGGTTGCCATTAATACAATCATGGTTTCTCCTACTGCACGGCCAAGGCCCATCATCACAGCAGAGAAAATGCCTGGGCTTGCTGTAAGTAGTACAACGCGCACTAGCGTTTGCCATTGTGTAGCACCAAGTGCAAGTGAACCGTTTGATAAGTGTTTAGGCACACTAAATACGGCATCTTCCGCAATCGAAAAAATAGTAGGAATAACCGCAAAGCCCATCGCAATACCCACAACTAACGAGTTACGTTGGTCAAACGTCATACCAAGTTCATTGGTTAAGTATTGACGTACATTTCCATCAAACATCCAAAGCTCGACTGTTTCGCTCATCGCGAACGACAGCCAGCCAATAAATAACACGACCGGAATTAGCAGAATAGAATGTGACCCTTCAGGGATTTTATGGCGAATACTCGCTGGTAACTTAGTCCAGCCTAGTGCGGTGGCTAATACACCTAATGGCAATAAAATAAGTAAACCAACAATAGCAGGTAAGTGCGCTTCTATAAGTGGCGCTAACCACAGGCCAGCTAAAAACCCGAGTATTACAGTAGGCAGAGCTTCCATAATTTCGACGGTTGGCTTTACCACTCTACGTAGCTCACTCGACATAAAGTATGCGGTATAGATAGCAGCAGAGAGCGCAATAGGCACTGCAAACAGCATGGCATACAGCGCAGCTTTTAAGGTACCAAACGAAATAGGAACTAAAGAAAATTTAGACTCAAAGTCATCGCTTGCTGAGGTAGATTGCCAAATGTAGCCTGGCTCTGGGTAACCTTCGTACCATACTTCTTGCCACAGGGCAGACCATGTAACCTCTGGGTGCTCATTATGAATCTCTAGTACGGTTAGTTGGTTATCGGCTAAAATTAGCGCTGCATTTGAACGTGGGGCTATAGCAAAGTTTTTAATTTCACCTTCACTTACTTTACCCTGCCAAAGTTTTGCCTCACTTGTGGTGTAATAAACACCTAACTCACCGTTACTACTTGTTGTAAAGAAAGTACGACGATAAAACTCAGTGAAAATATTCAGCTTGCTTTGCTTCGTTGTTTCAAACGAGCGAATTTTTTGATACTCACGACCGCTATCCGTGTTCACCTCAAACCACTGCGAGACTTCACCATTGTCGTTTGCCAACATTAACGAGTTAGCACCAGCAAGCAGCTGGGCTGATACTATATTAGCGTTTTCTTCATTAGCTGACAGTAACTGGATCTGTTCTACATCATCTGGATAGCGGGTATCGTAAACATAAATTTGATTAGCTGAACGCACAAAAGTTCGGGTGGTATCCGGCGAAATTAATAGCTCGTCTATACGCCCATTTACATCAAGTTCGGTGCGCTCAACTACCCATTCAACTTCACCAGTGAACATGTTTTCCTCAGCCACAAAGCTGCTAAACAACACGCGCTTGTCTTCGGTTAAAGCAACAACAGCTGTTTTATCTTCATAATGGCTAAATGCAAAGCGCTTGATGGCTGCACCTTGATCGTCAACTTCTAATGCCATTTCGCCAAGAGGGTAATCTAGGCGCGGTGTTAGCTTTCTTTGATTATTTGGAAAAGTAACTAAAAACTTAGGTGCGACAAGCATCACTGAGCCATTTTCTAAGCCAAACGCATAATGCCCCTGAAACGGCGCACTGTTTGCAAAGCTTGATGCATCACTTGGTAGCTTAGCGCTTAATGTTTTAAGCTTTTGGCCAAAGCTGCCATCTTGCACACTATAAAAAGTGACTTCGCCTTGCTGGGATAGCAAAAAGGCAACCTCTGTTTGCTCCTCAACACCTAAGCCCACGATTTGATCAGCATTAGTAACGTTAAAGCTGTTACGCTTTTCTACTTTTGCTGACTCAAAAATTGGTTGTACCACATAAAGGAGGTAAAAGAATATTAATAACAATGCTATTAATACCATTACTCCACCTGCGGAAATACCCCACTTTGCAAACCGGTCTTTAAATAGACGGCTTCGATCCGTATTTAAAGTCGGCTTATTCGGATTGGAAGTCATCAACACACCCTTTAATTCTGCTGTTGCGCGAATTATATTTCATCAAGATGACAGTAATGTTACAGATGTAATAAATACCCACTGCAAGGCTTTAAAACGGCCCCTTTATTAGGTACTCAATAGCGCGCTTTGCAGTATTTAGCTCATCTATATTTATACGTTTATTACGCATTACCTATTTACACTTTTATGGTTAACGAAATACGTACTGCTCAGAGCGAGTGAAAACTAGACGCTCCTGAGCAGAAAGCACAATACGATGACACTTATTATCAAAAGTGCTATAAAATTGTTAATTGATTCAGTGTGGATTTATGTTTTTGTAGGAACTAATTTGTGCTTTTATTGGACAAACAATTTAACGCAGACAATACTAAAACTATGTATAACAAATGAAGACAACAGCGCTTAAGCTAAAAAAATACAACGATAAATATACAAATAGGTAGTAATAAACGAGTAGTTTTCTATGCGTTTATTTTACCCCCTACATTGATAGAAACATTACACATAATTAATGCCTACGCATTTACATTTTCAGGCTTAGAGAGAGCTATTTATGAAGCAGTTGGTGATCACCATTTTAGGGCAAGACCGGCCCGGATTAGTAGAAAGCATTTCATCTGTTATTTTGCAAAATAAGGGAAACTGGCTAAGCAGTAATTTAAGCCACTTACTTGGTCACTTTGCAGGTATTATTCAAGTTGAAGTAGCCCAGGAACACTTTGAAGCATTACAAAATGCATTAAATGCCTTACCTAAACTCGATGTACGTATTGAAACCGGCAACACAGAGGTAGAGCCAAGCAGCAAAGAACAAATAAACTTTGTTATTACCGGCAACGACCGACCTGGTATTGTACAAGAGTTGGCAAGTGTAATACGCCATAAAGGCGCAAGTATCACTCATTTAAACTCAAGACAGCAGAGCGCGCCAAATTGGGGAGTGCCTATTTTTAGTGCTGTCGCCACGGTTACATTACCCAGCGGTATGAACAAAGAAGAAGTGATTGATGCGCTTGAATCGATTACCAGTGACTTAATTGTAGATATTGAAGAGGCCTAAACTAGCACGCCCTTGACATAAAAATGACACGGCAGTCATTTTTATGTCATCTAACTGGCGTAAATTTAAATAAAAAGGGCTGATTATTACTCGTGTTATCGCTTTTTACGTTGCAATCCCCCCTAAGCGTATACACAGCCCAAATTAAACTTAAAGCATATCCTAATAATGGAATAGAGATGAATGCTCACATAACTCCCTCTCAAACAACTGAATATTTTGTAAAAGAGCTAAGCTGGCTGTCATTCAACGAGCGTGTGCTGCAAGAAGCTAAAGATAAAAATAACCCAATTATCGAGCGCATGCGTTTTTTAGGTATTTTTTCTAATAACTTAGATGAGTTTTTTAGAGTACGTGTTGCAAAGGTAAAACGCCGAATTTTACTAAATAAACTCCCCGATGCTAACTTTGAAGAAGACGAAATACTGCTTAGCGATATACAAAAAAAAGTGCGTCAGTTAGGTAAAAAGTTTAACCACATTCATCAGCAAGTATTAATCGACCTAAACCATCATAATATTCACGTAAGCCGCCCTGATGAGCTAAGTGTGTTTCATTTAAACTGGCTAAAAAATTATTTTCATGAGCACGTTCTACAGCACACCTCTCCTATTTTACTTAACGAAAACAAAGATTACTCCGACTATATAAACGACACCATGACCTACCTATTTGTAGAAATGAGTGATGAAAAAAGTTATTACGCCATGCTTGAGGTACCCACCGACAGGGTTGATCGCTTTATAAACCTGCCTCCAGAAAAAACCCGCCGCCATAAAACTATTGTGATGCTTGACGATGTAATCACTTACTTTTTAAATGATGTATTTAGTAGTTTTTTTTCCTATAAAAGCATTGCCGGTTATGCAATAAAATTAACCCGCGATGCCGAGTACAACCTAGATGATGAACTAGAAGCTGGCTTGCTTGATAAAATGTCCAAAGGATTAAAACAACGTATTTATGCCGAGCCGGTAAGGTTAGTTTACGATCAAGCCATGCCTGAAAGCATGCTCAAAGTGATGAAAAAGCGCCTCGGTGTCACGCATCATGATGCGTTAATTCCTGGGGGGCGTTATCGTAATTTTAGAGACTTTATAACGTTCCCTAATGTGGGGCGCCAATATTTAGAAAACAAACCCCTTCCCGCATTGCAAAGTAGTGCATTTAAAAAGCACGCCAGTGTATTTGATGCCATTAGTGAGCAAGATATTTTACTTTATTACCCCTATCATACCTTTAACCATGTGCTTGAATATGTGCGCCAAGCGGCATTTGACCCCAAAGTTACCCAAATAAAGGTAAATATCTATCGTGTAGCGAGTAAGTCTAGGTTAATTTCTTCATTAATTAATGCCGCTAAAAACGGAAAATTAGTGACCGTTATGGTCGAATTAAAAGCACGTTTTGACGAGCAAAATAATATTGAATGGGCAAAGGTGCTAAGCAGTGCAGGTATTAAAGTAATTTTTGGTATACCCGCATTAAAAGTACACAGCAAATTATGTGTGGTGCACCGTAAAGAAAAAGGCCAAATAGTAAAATACGCTCATATTGGCACAGGCAATTTTCATGAAAAAACAGCCAAAATTTACACTGACTTTAGCTTATTTACTCGCCACACTGGCATTTGTGAAGAAAGCGACAGCGTATTTAGATTTATAGAGAGCAGTTATAAACCCTTTAAATTTGACCACCTGATGCTTTCGCCAATAAATGCCCGTGAAACGCTGCTTAATTTAATTAATAACGAAATTGACCATGTTAATAACAACAAACCGGGCAAAATTACTGTAAAAGTAAACAACCTCGCTGATAAAGAGCTGGTAGATAGGCTGTACCTTGCAGGCAAAATAGGGGTTAAAATTAGAATTATTGTACGTGGCATGTGCTCACTCATTCCTGGTATGCCTCAACTTAGCGACAATATTAAGATAATTAGTATTGTTGACCGTTTTTTAGAGCACCCTCGGGTCATGGTATTTGGGAATAATGGCGATGAAAAAGTATTTATAACCTCTGCTGATTGGATGACACGTAACCTAGATCACCGTGTTGAGGTAGGCGTGCCTATATTAGATGTTAAGTTAAAACGCCTCATAATTGATATATTAGAGCTACAATTTAAAGACCGTACCAAAGCACGTATTATTGATAGCGAGCAAAAAAACGCTTATGTAAGACGGGGTAACCGTAAAAAAATTCGCTCTCAAATAGCCATTTACGATTACCTAAAAAAATGGGAACACACTTATTATAATGAATGATCATCCTTCCATTGCTGCCGTTGATTTAGGTTCCAATAGCTTTCATTTAGTGGTTGCTCGGGAAGTGAACGGCACTTTGCAAATTCTACATAAAGAAAAACAACGCGTTTATTTAGCTGATGGATTAGATGACAAGTTTCGCTTAAGCCAAGCAGCCATCGATCGTGCTTTAGTGGTGCTAAAGCAATTTGCTAAAACGTTGCACGATTTTCCTGCCAGTAACGTAAAAGTGGCGGCTACATACACCTTTAGGCGAGCTAAAAATATTAATGCCTTTTTAGCACAAGCAAGTAATGTGTTTCCTTTCCATATCGATGTAATCGCTGGCCAAGAAGAGGCGCGCCTTATTTATAAAGGTGTAGCACATTATATTCATAATGAAGAAAACCGTTTAGTGATCGATATTGGCGGCGGCAGTACCGAGCTTATTATAGGTAAACATTTTAAGCATAAACTTTTATCTAGTCGCAATATGGGTTGCGTAAGCTTTACTAAACAGTTTTTTAGCGATGGTAAAATAACGGCCAAACGCTTTAACAAAGCGCAAATAAAAGCCGAGCAAGAGCTCGAGGCTATTTTTTCTGCTTATGTAAGTGAAAATTGGCAATCAGTGATTGGTACCTCCGGCACTATAAAATCAATATTAGCGATAATAAACACTGCCAATACGCAACAACCTAAAATCACCTTTGACAATTTACTCACTTTAAAAGGGCAGTGTATTAGTGCTAAACACATTGATAACTTAATTATTGCAGGGCTCACGCCTGAGCGCCAACAAAGTATATGTGGTGGCTTAGCAATTTTAATCGCAATATTTACAGAGTTTGCCATTAAAGAGCTTACCTATAGCGACTTTTCATTACGAGAAGGGTTACTGCACGAAATGCAGCAGAAGCTGGCCGACAAGGATATTCGCTCAAACACTATTAATAATTTAAGTGAGCGCTACACCGCTGATAAAGCACACGCAGCACGTGTTGCGGATACGGCTATTTGGCTTTATAAACAGCTAAAAAATGTGTGGTATCTAGATAACAACGATGATGTTGCGTTGCTGACGTGGGCGGCAAAATTACATGAAATTGGTTTATCTATTAACTCTTCAGGCATTAACAAACACAGCGCTTATATAGTGGCAAATAGTCAATTACCCGGTTTTACGCAGCAAGAGCAACTTATTTTAAGCTCACTTATACGCTTTTATCGTAAAAAAATTAAACTGACTGAGCTACCAGAGTTTTTAACTATTTCGCAAAAGCATGTACTCAAACTGATTGTTATTTTACGCTTAGCTATTTTATTTAATCAAAAGCGCCAAGTGAGCTTAAAGCCTGATATGGTAATAAGCGCAAGCAACTTAGGGTTGTTTATTAAATTTAGTAATGGCTACTTGCAAGAGCACACTCTACTTCAAGCAGATCTTGAGCAAGAACAACTCTATTTAAAAAAAGCGGGGATTGAGTTTGAGTGCATTTAGTAATAAAAAGCTCGCTTAAAGCGAGCCTTTACATGTTGGGCTTACATATCCATATGGCGGTTTGAGCTTTGCATCATTTGCTTAATGCCTTGCTTCTCGAGCTCTAAAATTTGCTCGAGCTTTTCTTTACCGTTTTCTGTTTCTGCGCGCTCTAATAAGTACTCGTAAAGTTCGATTACTTTTTTATGCTGCTCAGAGAGATAATTTTGAATAACCTTTTCATCAAACTCTTGGTCTTTGCTTATATCCTTAAACGTAATTAGCTCGGGGTTATCTGCAAAGTATTCGTAGCTGTAAGTATCTAAAGTATTGATCTCAGTAATTGCTTTAAAGCCAACTAGGTCTTCAGCTAACTTTTTTTCATAATCTAAATAATAGTCCACTAGCATTGCATTACGTTCGTCGAGCAACTCCTTAACGCTGTAAAAATTTGCCGCCATTTGTGTGTGAAATAAAACGGTCCAATCGTACACTTCTTTAATTGTTTTAACTTGCATGTGCATTCCTTACTGAGTTGACTGTATAAGAGATGAGTTGCGTAAAACATGCCAACATAAACTTTATTAAAAACAATGAATTAAATAACAAAAATGAGGAGCTAGGCGGTTTGTTTGGTACAAGTTACAAAATACGGGTAATTTTTATAGGGCAATACATAGCGCATTGCCCCGAGCTTTAATGTGAAATATGCCGCTTTTTCCACAGTAAATACACGGCAGGGATAACTAATAATGTAAGTATAATCGCACTTAACATGCCGCCTACCATAGGCGCAGCTATCCTGCTCATTACTTCGCTGCCAGTGCCTGTACCGTATAAAACAGGTAATAAACCAACAATAATTGTCGCTACCGTCATCATTACGGGGCGCACTCTTAGCCCCGCTCCTTGCATAATAGCGTGTTGTAGCGCTTGTAAGTTAAATGCAGTTCCGGTTTGCTCGCACTGCTGGCGTTGCGCTGTATAAGCTTGGTTTAAATATACAAGCATAATGACGCCTATTTCTACGGCAACACCGGCCAATGCAATAAACCCTACACCCACTGCCACCGAAAAGTTAAACGCTTCAAAGTACATTAGCCAAATGCCGCCCACCATAGCCAAAGGAAGGGTGGCAATTATAATAAGTACTTCGCTTAGGCATTTAAAATTAAGGTATAGCAGTATTACAATAATCGCGAGTGTAAGCGGTATCACATAAGTAAGCTTTGCTTTTGCGCGTTGCATGTATTCGTACTGCCCTGCCCACGTAATTGAATAACCAGCGGGTAATTGCAGGTTATCGCTAAGTACTTTCTGCGCTTGTGCTACATAGCTGCCAATATCACTGCCTTTAATATCAATTAAGCTCCACCCATTTAAACGCGCGTTTTCGCTTTTAATGCCGGTAGGGCCATCTTCAATAAATACTTTAGCAACATCACCAAGTGCAATATGTTGCCCTGATGGTGTAATAATAGGTAATAATTTTAAATCTTCAGGCGAAGCACGAAAGCGCTGCGGGTAGCGTAAATTTACCGGGTAACGCTGTTGCCCTTCAATTGTTTCAGTCACGTTTGAGCCGCCAATGGCAGTGGCTACAACCTGTTGTATGTCGGCTATATTTAGATTATACCGTGCTGCTTTTTCGCGGTTTATATCCACTTTAATATAACGCCCTGTGGCCACACGCTCTGAATACACAGAGGCTGTGCCAGGCACATCTTTTAACAACTGCTCAATTTGCTGCCCAATGTTTTGAATTTCTAACAAGCTTGGGCCCGCAATTTTAATACCTACGGGCGTTTTAATACCGGTGGCAAGCATATCAATCCGTGTTTTTATTGGCATAACCCACGCATTTGTAAGGCCCGGTAATGCAACTAAGCTTTCTAGCTCGGCTTTAATTTTTTGCTTCGTCATGCCCCCTCGCCACTGTGATTGGGGCTTAAATTGAATAAAGGTTTCAATCATTGTCAGCGGTGCGGGGTCGGTAGCGGTATCAGCTCGCCCTATTTTGCCAAATACAGTTTTTACTTCTGGCACTGAGGCTATGAGCTTGTCTGTTTGCTGTAAAATTTTTCGTGCTTCACCAATAGAAAGCCCTGGGTAAGTTGTTGGCATATACATTAAGTCACCTTCATCTAGCAAAGGAATAAACTCACTGCCTATTTTATTTACCGGATAAAAGCCTATAACCGTCACTATAAATGCAATAAATAACGTACTTTTTGGAAATTTAAGTACGGTGGCTAACAGCGGTTTATACCCTGCAACCAAAGCTCTATTAACAGGATTTTTGTGCTCAGCAATGACCTTACCCCGAATACAGTAGCCCATTAGCACCGGTACTAACGTTATTGCTAAACCGGCAGAGGCTGCCATTGCATACGTTTTGGTATAAGCAAGCGGGGCAAACATGCGCCCTTCTTGCGCCTCTAAAATAAATACAGGCATAAAACTTACGGTAATAATGAGCAAGCTAAAAAATAACGCAGGGCCGACCTCCGTGGCCGATTTAGTCACTATATCCCACCGGTTTTGCTTGGTTAGTGGCGTTTTTTCCATATGTTTATGCATGTTTTCTATCATTACGATAGCACCATCTGTCATCGCGCCAATAGCAATCGCAATCCCCCCTAAGGACATAATATTCGCGTTTACGCCTTGCCAATACATCACAATAAAAGCCATTAATATACCCATAGGCAAGGTAATAATAGCCACCAGCGATGAGCGCACATGAAATAAAAATACCACGCACACTAAGGCTACAATAATGAGCTCTTCATACAATTTACTGCTCAGGTTATCGACCGCGCTTTTTATTAACGTGGAGCGGTCGTAAACCGGAATTATTTCAACCCCTTCGGGTAACCCTTGTTTTAAAGACTCAAGTTTTGCTTTTACCCGAGAAATCGTTTCTTGGGCGTTTTCGCCATAACGCATCACCACAATGCCACCCGCAACCTCGCCTTCGCCATTTAGCTCTGCAATGCCTCGTCGCATTTGTGGGCCTAAGCGTACATTTGCTACATCTCGTAATTGTAATGCACTTCCTTGGGCATTAATTCCTAATGGAATAGCTTCTAAGTCGGCGACACTTTTAATATAACCTGTGCTGGTTACCATGTATTCAGCTTCAGCCATTTCGATTACTGAGGCGCCAGTTTCTTGATTACCTCGGCTAATAGCCGTTTGTATCAAACTAAGAGGAAGGCCATGAGCACGTAACTTAATGGGGTCTACAACCACTTGGTACTGCTTTATCATGCCACCCACAGTGGCCACTTCAGATACCCCTTCAACGCTTTGTAGTTCAAATTTTAGAAACCAATATTGCAAGCTACGAAGCTGGCTAATATTGAGCTGATTTGTTTTATCAACTAACGCATATAAATAAACCCAACCCACCCCTGTAGCATCGGGTCCAAGCTGCGCTTTTGCGCTAGTCGGCAAGCGGCTTTCTACCTGACTTAAATACTCTTGTACGCGGCTGCGGGCCCAGTAAATATCGGTATTTTCATCAAAAATAATATACACATACGAGTCGCCAAAAAACGAAAAACCACGCACCGTTTTAGCGCCAGGCACAGACAGCATGGCCGTAGTAAGCGGGAAGGTAACTTGGTCTTGCACCACTTGGGGCGCTTGGCCTGGGTAGCTGGTTTTAACAATGACCTGTACGTCCGATAAATCTGGAAGCGCATCAACGGGAGTCTGTTTAACACTGTAAATACCCGCGCCAAATACAATAATACTCAGCAACAAAACGAGAAAGCGATTAACGACCGACCAGCGAATAACAGCAGCTATCATAATGACTCCCCATGCATTGAGTGATGAGCTGCGCCTTTGTCAGTGGAGTGTTCAGCAATTTTGCTTATTACAAATTCACCGTCAATAATGCTAAAGGTAAAATGAACCTGCTGATTAGGGGAAAGCGCACTAATATCAAGCGCTTTAGCAAGTATAAAGTCCATCGTAGCGGGGCCTCTGTTCCATTTAGCAATAGCCTCTCTACTAATGTTAATTACCCGCTGCCCTGGGTTTATATTATTTATGGTCCCCATTACTGTGGCTGTTTGAACCGCTTCAGCCTTGTCCATTTCCATGTCAGGCATATTGCTTATGGCGTGAGTGCTTGGTGCGCTCATACGCTTAAAGTCTGAGTCCTTACTCGACTCAGAGTCTATTAAAAACTGCGCAGCAGTCACAACACTATCCTCCTTGGTAATGCCTGATAGAATAGCCACCTCTTGTTGACTAATCTGCCCAACCTTTACTGCCACGGATTTAAAGCGTCCATGGCCTAAGGCAAGTACTACTCGGTTTTGTGCACCTGTACGAATAAGCGCTTGCTTAGGTATAACAAGTTGCACTGAGTTACTGTGTGTGTGAATGCTTACTTGAGCAAACATATTAGGTTTGAGAAGCCCGGCGGTATTTTCAAAGCGCAGCCTTACACGTAAAGTACGATTTTGAGTATTAAGCGCTGGGTAAATGTAATCTACTACGCCCTGCCACTGCTTACCTTGGATGTAATCAAGTGTCATCGTCACGGGGAGCCCTTTGGTTACTAAAGCTGCTTGGCGCTCAAATACTTCTGCTTCTACCCATACTTGATCTAATTGAGCGATACTCATCATTGAGGTGCCGGGCTTAACATAAAAACCTTCACGTATATTAAGCTCATTAAGCACGCCACTTTGACGCGCGTAAAACGTAATGTTTTGCATCACTTTTTTATTTTTTTCTAAGCGTTCTATAAAGCCATCAGACACATTTAGCGATTCTAAACGCGCTTTGGCAGCCCGAAGCAATACCCTGTTTTTTCTATTTACTGCGAGTAAAAACTCTTCTTGCGCGTTCACAAGCTCAGGAGAATAAAGCGTGTAAAGAGGCTCACCAGCACTAACGGGCTCCCCTTGCGCTTTTACAAATAACGTTTCTATCCACCCTTCGACTCGGGGATGAATATGGGTTACCTGGTCTTGGTTGTATTGCACATAACCGATTGTATTAATATTGCTTTGCAGCGTTTTAACTTGCACTTTACTGGTTTTAACGCCTAAGTTATTAACCACTTCAGGTGATATTTTTATAGTACCTGGGCTGTCGTTTTCAGTGTTTGCATACACAGGTACTAGCTCCATGCCCATTGGCGACAGGCCTGGCTCATCACGCCTATAATTACTGTCCATTGGCGCAACCCAATACAGCGGCTGCGCTTTTTTACTATCAGCGGTTGTGGCTAAGTGCTCTGTGTCATTAATCAGCCAGCGATTAGCAATAAATATTAACGCGGCGCCAATAAGCAGTGCTACAAGGTATTTTAAGTTCGTTTTCATTTTTTTACCCTCGTAACTCAGCCATTACTAGCGAGTCTAAACTGGCTGCGTAATAATTTAGGCGAGCAATAATAATATGTTTGTCTATTTGAATATTAAGCGCATCTATTTTGGCATTTAGCTCACTAATACGCGCACGCATAACATCAGAAAAGTCGCCATCATCACGGGTGTACGCGTTTAGAGTAGCCTGCGCTTGTTGCGACATTTGCGGTAATAATGTGCTTTGATAAAGCGTATGGCGCTGCTTAATTCGCTCAAGCTGGCTAACCTCTTTAAAGTACTGCCCTTTTAGGTTTTGTAACGCCACGCGTTTGTCGGTTCTAATGGCCTCTGCAGTGGCAATAGCGGCTTTAACTTGCTGATCTTGTCTGTTGTCGGTAAATAAAGGTAAATCAATACTCACGCCAACCGAAAGTAAATCAGCACGCGATTCACCAAATTGGTTATCAGCGCGGTAGCCATAACCCATATTTACGCCAAGTTGTGGCTTATAGCTCTGTTTAGCAAGGCTCACTAGTGTGCGTTTAGCGGCTATACGCTGATCTATTGCCACCATAGAGGGGTGCGCCATAAGTAACTTAATCAGCTCATTAAAGCCTAAGCTATTAAATTGTGTAAGCGGGGTTGGCACTGTAAAAGTGTCGCTTAATGGTTGACGTAATATGCTCTGTGGTAACCACTGAGCTAACCCATGTTTAGCGGCGTCTAGCTGCTGTGCTAATACAATCAGTTTATCTTCAAGGCGTGTGAGCTCCAATTGTGAGCGAATAATATCTTGCTGACGAGTTTTGCCTAAGCTACTGGAATAACTGGCTTCGGTAACTTCAATTAGCTGGGTAAATAATGCTTTATCTTTTTCAATTAACGCAATACTTTGCTGTGCTCTGTAGGCATTTAACCACAGCTCCATCACCCTCGCTTTTACCTGCGCCTTTCGCTGCGCCCTCAGCCACGGCTGCTCAAGTGCTTCTTCTTTTATTGCTTGCTGGCTAAGTGCCAGGCTATTACCACGACTAAAGCTTTGGCTTATACCCAACTTTAGTTGCGTCATATTTTCTTGATTAAACGCAAAACCATCAACGGGTACGCTTTGTAAACCTATGCTCAGTACTGGGTCTGGTAAAGTACCTGCAGCAATACTTTGCGCTGTGGCGGCGGCTTGCTTTTGCTCACTGGCGCTCAGCCACGGCTCGTTATTGAGCGCTAAGTTTATGGCATCCGTTAAATTAAGGGTGGGTACTTTTTCTATGGCATCACTATTAAATACAACACCAAATAAGGTGGCACTCAGTAATACAGCTTTAAAAATTACAGTGCGGGTCATTGCCTGCTCCATCTAAAATTAAAAATAAAAATCTTAAATTAACAAGCAGAACAGGCGCTTTAAGCCAATATAGCTAAATTTCACGCATACCAATGGTAATGAGTTATTAAGTATTTATAGCAACAGTTAAATACAGTGATAACAAGGCATAAACATCGCCATGTAGGTGTTCTACATGAGAGGTTTATATCGCTGTTAACGCTTTATTTGGCACGCTAAATGGCTTAATAATCAGGTCGATTGGTATCACACCTATCCTGCGTTTAAGCAAACATAGGAGGGCGATATAAGGTATTACTGGGTGGGGAGGAAAGACCGCTATTAATCAGGGTAACTTTTTCACTCGATAACGAAAAAGCAGTAAATAAGGCTGGAGACGTTAAAATAGAGCTGCTTCCACAGCCATTTATTGGGCAATGACACTCATTTTGAATATCGGCTTCATCATTGCAGCAATCCATTTCCATCATACCTGTAGGCAATTTACTCTCGCTCATTACATGTGTGGCATGCTTTGCTGATAGGCTCATATGTGGCATTTCGCACTGCTGATTTACAGACGCGACGGCTTGCCCCACAAACGTGAGTAACATCACAAAAACGAGCAAATTTGAGTAAAAACGCTGCAAAACTAAGCCTATTAAGTAAATTACCCAATAATAATATTTGAGTTGTTGAGCGAACTCAAATAATTAATTTTCTTTTTTAGGCGGGGTAATTAAGCTACTCGCTAAAATAGCAAAAATACAATAAGCACTAAAATACCAAAACCCCTCGCCAAACGTGCTATGCATAATGAGTAAATCGCTACTTTGGCCATGTGCATTACCTGCCAAATAAGTCACTATTAACGCAATAACAAACACATCCACCATGCTCCACTTGCTCAGCGCGCAAATAACTACACCTAACTTATTTTTAAATACGCTGGCCGACAAGCAGCAATACAGCAATTGCATCAGTAGCTTTAAACATGGAATCACAATAGAGAACAACCCAACTAGCGCCGCTACAAATAAATTATTATTGCTAGCCAGCTCATTAATAGTCCCCCATATACTTTGGGTTTTGTTGTACGCGTTTATTTCACCTTCTAATTTATCAAGCCCTAACATGCTAGAGAACATCATTAACATACTGCGGGTCCGGCCATCGCCTTCCTCGGCTAACATGTCTATCCCAACCTTAGCCAGTTGTGATTTATCAATGTTACCCTCAATCGTCAATACGGGCTTAGTAACCCCTGGGAATAACAGCCCTAATGCAACCACAATACTTAAAATAGATAACCAATTACGCATATTTATTCTGCTATAGCCTCAATAATTTCGTCACTATACAGCACTGCATCAAGCACATAATTAAAAATATGCCCTATATGCAGGTCACTGTTTATTGCTGGCATTAGTGTCGCTATTTTATCCATTTCATCTAGTTCAAACGCTCTAATAAGCGCAAGGCTTTGCCCTAAAATGCCATCATTGTTTAATAATGCCTGGGCAATACTTTCATCTAACGAAAATTCTTTAACAATCGCTTCAAGGTCGGTATCTAAAATTGCATTCATTACAGAAAACAGCCCAACCAAATAGCCTTGGCCAACCAATTCTGGATAACTCTGACCTAACAATAGCGCAATAAACTGGGCTCTGGTTAACGCAAGCTTTGTAAGTTCTGTCGGTTTATCAGCGCCTAATTCACTCAGAGCTAAAACGCGAACTAGCTGCCTGATGCTATCCTCTCCTAAATACACAACCGCTTGCGATATAGAGGTAATAGTTAATTTGGTACTACTCGAGCGGGCATTAGCTAACTTTAATACACGCGCTGTAATGGCTACATCTCTGGCTACTTGCTTTTGTATTTCATCAAAGCATAAAGATTCTTTTGCCGTAAAGCGCAGTAAATCAAACACAATCACCTTGCCCGGCTCCACATCTTTGTAGGTGATCATTTCAGGACGTGCAAAAAAGTAACCCTGAAATAAATCGCAACCCGCTTTTTTTAACGAATGAAATTGCGCATGTGTTTCTATGCGCTCAACAATCACTTTTGCATGCGGGTTAGCGCGTTTAATTTTTTTTATCCGCATATTGGTCTTAATTATTACATCGTCCATTTCAATTTTGATGTAATCGACATGCGCAAGTAATGGCGCCCACTTATCGTCACCATCGTAATCATCTAAAGCAAACCTGTACCCCTCTTGCTTAAGCGCTTTAACGCGTTGAGTAACCTCTGCTATTTTATTTGTACGCTCAACAATTTCTAACACACAATTTTGGGGCACTAGCAATTTTGGAAAGTTTTCTAAAATAGTGGCGGAAGAAAGATTAATAAACGCTAAGTGATGTGCTGTAAGTTTATCTGGCCCTAACATCATTAATGTATTAAAAAATAAGCGGCTAGTTGCTTGCTCATCAGAGGTCCCCACAGGAAAAGCATTGTGGGCTGAATCGCGATAAAGCAACTCATACGCAAATACATTCTGCTGTGCATCAAAAATTGGTTGCCTTGCAACAAACTGCGTTAGCTTTTGCCCGTTCTCAAAAATATTTGTAGGGTTCACTTATAAAAACCTATCTTATTTAACGTTGTTTATTACAATTAAGTTATATACTGTAATTCAACTACCATGAAGATTCTAGAATCCTTGCATGTAAAGCTAAATTACATAGCACTCACTCATAAAAGTTTAGCAAAGGTTATTTATTTGTTTTTTTTAAAGTTGTTTTTATTCATATTTATTGCCCACCTTGCTACATTTGCCAATGCAGAGCAAAGCCAGCCAGAGCTTAACTATAATGTTAGTGCATCGGGCAGCCATTACCCTTTTTACACCAGTAACCCAGAAAACCCTGGTATTTTGCCAGAAATTATTACCGCTTTAATGGCGCAGGCTAATATTACCGTCAATCATGTGGAGCTACCCACCAAACGCATTGCCAAGTATTTAGAAAACGGCTTTATAGATTTTGATGTGTTCTCTTTAAAATGGTTAGCCCAAAACGAGCGGGATAATCCTTACTATGTTTTTTCAGACCCGCTGATCCCCGCAACTGAAATGATTATAGCTTTACCTAATAAAGTAGCGCATTATCAAACTGAACAAAGTTTATATTCGAAAGAGGTTGGTACCGTACTTGGTTACGATTACCACGATGATGAAAAATATAACCGTGTCGACTTTCCCTCTGAAAAAGAGCTACTAATTGCATTATCTAAAGCGCGTATTGATGTTGCCATTATGGGGATTCACACCGCAGCGTATTGGTCTAAGCAGTTAAATATTAAGATTGGGTTTGGCGCACAGCATTCGCACGGATATTTAAGAGTACGATTATTAGCTAAGCATAAAGCCCTACTGCCTAAAATAAACCAAGCAATTGCTTACTTACACAGCAATGGTTATATAAAACGTATCGAAGATAAGTACATAGGGCCAATACCCGCACAAAACTTAAGGGATTAGTATCGCCCTGAGCCGCCACTGGGGTATAATACGGCCAAATGTAAACCACCTCCTATATAAGAATGCCTTATGAGTATTGAAAAAGCCTTAATCGAGCGCAGCAATAATCAGTGTGAATTGTGCAGCGCAACCGAACACTTATCTGTTTACGAAGTACCTCCTGTTACCGAAACCCACTCAGATAAATGCATTTACACCTGCCAAACCTGTAAAGATCAAATAGAAAACAACAGCGAGCTTACCCCAACACATTGGCACTGTTTAAACGACAGCATGTGGAGCCAAACGCCTGCCGTACAAGTGGTAGCCTATAGAATGCTTACACGCTTAGCTGTTGATAGTGGCTGGGCACAAGATGCGCTAGATATGATTTACCTTGAAGAAGACACACTTGCGTGGGCCAAAAAAGCCCTTGCTGAAGATGACGATATAAAACATGTAGATAGTAACGGCGTAGTACTTCAAGCTGGCGATACCGTTACGCTAATTAAAGACTTAGATGTGAAAGGCAGTAGCTTGACCGCCAAACGCGGCACAGCAGTACGCAACATAGGCTTAACAAGTAACCCTGAGCATATTGAAGGGCGTGTAGAGGGCCAACGCATTGTTATTTTAACTAAGTTTGTCAAAAAATAGCTTTATGCTAAGGCGCATTAGCGCCTTTTTATGCCTTAAAAATTAAGCCATGATTAAGCTCCCTCCCCCTACACTTACCAGCAATACAGGAATAAGGAGCGCAAGCATGGCTAAACATCAATTGAGGTTTCAACAACGCACATTTACAAGCTTAGGTTTATTAGCACTAAGTGCACTCACATTAGCGGGATGTGAAAAACCAGCTAACGAGTCACAATCTACAGCACAAGAAAAAGACGTGATGGGTTTGACCGCTCAAGTAAGCTATAAAGATCGCAGTATGCCACGCCCAGGGTCGCAACTGATCATAACGCTATCTGATGTATCAAAAGCAGACGTAAAAGCCGAAATAATCACCCAACAAATCCTAGATATAAACAAAGCGCCACCGTATACCGTAGAGCTTGCGTATGATGACAACAACATTGTTGATAAACACCGCTACAGCCTCACAGCCAGAATCATTAATAAAGACAAGGTTCTTTATACAAGCACAGGGCAGTACAACCCTTTTAAAAATGCAAACTCGGGGATTCTTCACGAAATTGAGCTTGAAAGAGTCGCCTCACCTAAGAGTGATGTAACTCTTGCAAATACATACTGGAAGGCAGTGACAATTAATGCACAAACAGTCAGTGTAAGAACAAAAGAGCCGTTTATACAATTTGATAAAGACAACCGTGTTAACGGCTTTTTAGGATGTAATAACGTCAGCGGCAGCTACAGTACAGAGCAACATTCAATATCGTTTAGCCAATTAGCAAGCACAAAAAAAATGTGTTCGCAAAGCATGGAGCAAGAAGCAGCGATGTTAAACATGCTCAATAACACACAAAAATGGGCTATAGAAGGCGAGTCTTTAGAATTAAAAGATAGCAGTGGCAACACGCTTGCCACCTTTAATGCGGTTTATTTTAATTAAGTAAAAGCCCAGTTAAACTGGGCTTTTTAGTGCGCGTATTTAAATACTCTCACACACTATTCATCTACTAACTGCTCGCTTCGGTAAAAGCCGCTAGGTTTACTTAAAAGCTTAACAAGCTCAGGTAGCACGTTATCCATTGTTTGCTTTAATTTCCAGGGCGGGTTAATCACTATCATGCCTGAGGCAGTCATACCGTGTACGTCAGTGTCAGCCTCAGTACCTAGTTCAAATAATTGAATATTACGCATGCCCGACTCAATCAGACCTTGCTCCATATTATTGATACGCTCTCTATCAACAACAGGGTACCAAATCATATAAGTACCTGTAGCAAAACGCTGCTGCGCCTTTATCAGCGTGGTAACAACTGTATCGTAATCGTCTTTAATCTCGTAAGGCGGGTCAATAAGTACACATGCTCGGCGCGAAGCAGGCGGAAGTAACCCTATTAATCCGACAAAGCCGTTTTCGCCACGTACGCGAATAGAACGCTTACCTTGCATGTTTTGCTCAAGTAACTGCAAATCGCGTGGATGTAATTCAAAAAACCAGCCTTTGTCTTGGCGGCGCAGGTAATGCTCAGCAATTTTTGGCGAACCGGGGTAAAACGCCAACTCCCCCCCACCATTAAACGATTTAATTAATGAAATATAATCGTTTAGCGCCTCGTGCTCACTGCTATGCTGCCAAAGCTTAGCAATGCCCTCTTTGTATTCTTGTGTTTTTTGCGCATCTGATGAACTTAACTCAAAAAACCCCGCACCAGAGTGGGTATCAATGTAATCGAGGGGTTTATCTTTAATGGTTTGATATTGAAGTACCTGTGCAAGTACTAAATGTTTAAGCACATCGGCAGGGTTACCTGCATGAAAAGAGTGTCTGTAACTAAGCATGGATGATTTTCGCTATACGCAATTTAATATCGGCAGTGAACCACAAGCTCCGTATTTTGGCAACCTATTCACCGCTTAGCGCGCAGTTAAGTGAACCATTTATGAACAAAAAAGCCCCTACCCTGAATTATCACTTAATAAACAATAAAATTGTGCTAAAACCACCGTAAATGCTGGCAAAACAACACACTTTGCTTTACATTTGCATGACATTAATTACAGTTATATGAGCGCCTTTATGAACAACACAACTCTTCAACAACTCGAACAACTGATTGACTCGCTTATCGAGCGCAACAACCAATTACAAACGGATGTTGCTAGCTTAAAAGAGCAAAATGCAAAGCTAAGTGATGAAAACGAAATTTTACAACTAGAAGCCCTTGAAAACGAAGAAAAGCAAAAAGATGCTAGCTCTACGTTAACAGGCTTACTTGATAAACTACAAAGCGCACAACAGGCAAGCTAATGTCTGAGCTGCAAAACCAGCGGGTCACAGTTGAGTTGCTAGGTAAAGAGCAGCAGTTTGCATGCCCTGTTGGGCAAGAAGATGCATTAATAGCAGCAGCAAAAAATTTAAATGACTTGGTTGAGCAAACAAAGCAACGCTCATCAGTTCGCAACGAACAACAAGCGATACTTTTAGCAGCACTTACACTGAGCCATGAGTTGCTAGAAGCTAAAACGCACGCCAGTGTAGAGCAACAACAGCAAGATCAACTCATTGATAAACTCAGTCAATGCTTGGCGAGTGACCCAACAAAAAAATAAAAAGCGCCCCGTGCGCTTTTTGTTTATTATGATAATAAATAAATGCTGCGCAGAGACACACAATGACGTTAAAACCCCTTTTAGTAACCGTAATCCCCGCTTTTTTTATTACCCTTAGCCTATTTTCTCAATTTACTCAGGCAGCGGTGACTTGGCAGCAAATTAACGACAATGTGCAATTTTTAAAACAACAAAATAAGCTACGCTTTTACGATTCAAACCAAGTGCTCATAGAGGGCAAACAATGCGCACTAATGGTTGATGCAAGCGGGAACTTTGCAGCCGTTGAAGCACTAGCAAAACAGTTAAAAAAACGCCTTAAAACCCCGTTATGTTATTTAGTTGCGACCCACTTTCATGACGACCACTTGCTAGGCATGGCCGTATTACAAAACGCCTTTCCAAAAGCACAGCTAATAGTGCATAAGCAAGTAGCCGATAACTTTGCCACATACCAGCAGGCGTACAATGATAAGTTAGCAGGCTATGAAAAAAGCATAGAGCTGAGCTATCAGCGCTTAGCCACATTGCCCGAACAACAGCAAACACAGTGGCGCGAAAAGCTCTCTTTAGCTAAGCAGCGTTTTTTACGTTGGAAAACCTATAATTTAGAATCACCTACAACTGTAATTAGTGAGCCACAAAGTATTGATTTAGGGAACTTTGCCGTACAAATAAAGCCCGAAAAAGCCCATACAAACGGCGATTTAACGCTCAGTACTAATAATGGCGCGCTGCTAATAGGCGGCGATATTGTGGATTGGCTACCCTACCCTGGTCACGGTCAATTACAAAATTGGCAAGCCCTACTCAAACGCTATATTAATCAGCCTAATTTGCGTACAATACTTCCCGGCCACGGCGAGGTGCTTAAAAAAACGCAACTTAAGCAACCTTTATTGTTTTTAACAAATTTAACTACCCATGTTAAAAACAATAAAAAACAATCACTTGATGAGCTAATCAACAGTTTCCCTGTGGATGTATTAGCGCCGTACAAACAAGAAGCGTTAAATACAAAATCGAGCCAATTATTTTTACAAGCAGGGCTCAAGCGCGCTCAATTAACTCAGCACACGGAATAGTGTTAACAAATAAAGGTACTTTTAAAAGAGATGATAATTCGCGGATTGTGTTTAATTTTTGCGTGTATTTTAATGTTTGGTTGCAGCACCACAGAAAATACAGAGCCTGTTGAAGCACCACAGATTTTCACTCACTTTGAGCCAAGCTACGAAAACCAAATTGACCTTGAGCCAGCAGAGCCAAAACAATTACAACAAGCAAAGCCTGCCCCGCCGGTAAAAGCAAAAAAAAACGTTGTAAAAAAACGCCCCGCGAAAGCTAAAAATCTATGGGTGCATATTGCCAACAACCTACATTTTACGGTGTATCAAAATCGCGCCTTAAAAAAGCGCATTAATTGGTATTTAAAACAACCTAACTATTTACCCACTGTAAATAAACGCGCCGCGCCTTATTTGTACCATATAGTAAAAAAAATTGAGCAAAAACGCCTGCCTATGGAACTGGCTTTATTGCCCTTTGTAGAAAGTGATTTTAGACCCACCATTGCTTCGTCGCAGCAAGCGGTAGGCGTTTGGCAGTTAGTGGCCGCCACCGCACATCATTTTGGGGTTAAATCCGATCAGTGGTATGACGGACGACAAGATGTACTGGCCTCCACCGATGCCGCACTTGAATACCTTAGCTATTTACACAAGCGCTTTGATGGCGACTGGCTTCACGCGCTAGCGGCATATAACAGTGGTGAAGGCCGAGTTAAACGGGCCATTGAACGAAATAAAAAACGCGGTAAAAGTACCGATTATTTTTCTCTAAAGCTGCCAAAAGAAACGGCCGACTACGTGCCGAAACTGTTAGCGCTAAGCTACTTAGTAAAGAACCCGCAAAAAGGCTTTAAGCGCCCAAAACTTGCTAATAAACCAATAACAACCCTAATGAACGTTGGCCAACAGTTTGATTTTACGGTCATTGCTAAGCTCTCTGGGGTTGGCGCAAAACAGTTGCACGCGCTTAACCAAGGTTATTTAAAAAATCAGAGTTCACCTAATGGTCCCCATTCATTGCTTTTACCTATTGGCCAAGAGGCACTGTTAAAAAGTCAGTTTTTTAAGTCTAATTTTGCAGGCGAATACATCGTTAAAAAAAATGATACGCTATACAGTATTGCAAGGCGCTTTAGCATGTCGGTAAACGCGTTAAAGCAGCTCAATGGCAAACAAAATAATATGATAGGGATAGGTGAAAAACTGTTAGTTGGACAGCCTAAAACGCTCCCAAAATCGCTCACAATTGATTATCAAATTAGTCCTTATTTGGAGCCACAAGAAGTCGTGATCCCAACCATAGAAATAGACTATGAAGTAAAACAAGGCGATAGCTTGTGGAGCATTAGCCAGCTTTACGAAGTGCCGCACAGCGATTTAGCTAAATGGAACAACTTAAGTGCCTCAAGCATTTTAAAGCCTGGCACGCAATTAACGCTATTTATTCCCCAGGCAGAACAACCCAAACAGCCGCAGCAAAAACAAGATTTACTGCAAGATCTACAAAAATCACTTATTCAACCACGCTGAGTTTATAAAGCTCGGTATTTCGCGTAAAATCGACGTTTAACTTAGTCAAAAACTTAAAGAGACAAGCATGCAAATTAGCAAAAATTCAGCAGTTGAATTTCATTACACATTAAGCGAAGCGGGCGAGCAACTAGAAAGCAGTGTAAACCACGCGCCTCTTAGCTATATTCATGGCAGCGAAGGCATGCTTCCTGGCTTAGAAAAAGCCCTTGAAGGCAAAGCTGCAGGCGATAAGTTTAGCGTAACACTTGAACCTAGCGAGTCATACGGTGAGCGCGTTGACGATTTAATTCAGCGTATTCCACTTAAGCACCTACAAGGTGACGTAAAAGTGTGGAAACCAGGTATGACTGCGATGGTGCACTCAAACCAAGGGCAGCACCAAGTAACATTAGTTAAAGTAGGCCGCTTTAATGCAGATTGCGATTTAAACCACCCGTTTGCAGGCAAAACGCTAACGTTTGATTTAGAAGTGGTATCGGTTCGTGAAGCAACCAGTGAAGAAATTTCGCATGGCCATGTTCACGCAGAAGGCGGCTGCGGTCACTCTCACTAATCCCATCCCTTAAATTAGGAGCAAGTATGTCTAAGGTTGCTATTGTTACAGGCGGTACAAAAGGCATTGGTTTAGCAGTTGTAAAACGCTTTATTGAAAATGGCTACACGGTGCACAATTTAGATATTGAGTACAGCGAGCTAGGTACTTTTCACCAATGCGATGTGAGTAATGTTAGTGCTGTAAAAGCATGTATTACGGCCATTTGTAATCAAAGCCCGCGTATAGATGTACTTGTTTCTAACGCTGGTAAACACCTCAGTGCAAGTATAGAAGATACCGATGAGGACACTTTCGATGCGTTATTTGCATTGAACGTGAAAGGGGCCTATGCGGCTGTACAAAGTGTACTACCAAGCATGAAAGCGCAAAACAATGGCGCCATTATTTTAATAGCCTCAGATCAGGCAATAATTGGTAAACCTAACTCGTTTGCCTACAACCTGACAAAGCATGCTCTTGCTTCTATGGCAAAAACCACAGCGCTTGATTACGCGCAATTTAATATTCGCGCAAATGCGGTATGCCCAGGGACAATAGAAACCCCTCTATTTCATGACGCCATAGATGCTTATTGTAAAAAAAGCGGTGCTAATAAGGCAGATATAGTGGCAGAAGAGGCAAGCCTTCAACCCTTAAACCGCTTAGGACAAGCTGATGAAGTTGCCGCGCTAGTTAGCTTTTTAGCAAGTGATGATGCAAGCTTTATAACAGGCAGCCTACAAAGTATAGATGGCGGCTATACCACACAATGAGCACATGCCGATGAGCCAAAAAATTATTGACCCCCACGTGCACTTTTTTAACCTTGCCGAGGGGCAATATACCTGGCTGCAAGGCGAAAACCCACCAGCATGGCCAAATTTAGAGCTAATAAAGCAGCCTATTAGCGAAAAAAAGCTAATAGAGAGCAGTGATTTTACCCTTGCAGGCATAATACATATAGAGGCAGGTTTTGATAACAACGCCCCCATTAACGAACTCAATTGGCTAACGGCGCATTTAAAAAAGCTCCCCTTTAAAGCCATTAGTTACGCACAGTTAGATTGCGCACCTGTGCAATTTGAAAAAGCAATTTACGACCTTGCACACCCGCATTTAATCGGCATACGGGATATAACCGAAGGCGCAGGCGCACAGCGATTATTAAACCCCGCTTGCTTTGATAATTTGCAAACCCTTTGCCAGCAAGGGCTGCATTATGAAGCGCAGTTTGAGCTTGAAAATACTGTAGTAGCCGCTCAGCTTGCTCGTTACGCTAAGGCGCTGCCTCAGCTAAAAATAATAATAAACCATGGCGGCTTACCTAATAATATTAATAACTGGCAACAAAGCATTCGCATGCTGAGCGCTTACACTAATATAGCGATTAAGTTTTCGGGTTTTGAGCTTTTAGCGTTAAATTTACAACAGCAGCAACACTGTTTTGACACTCTGTTCTCGTACTTTGGCGAGCAGCGTATTATGTTTGCGAGTAACTTTCCGGTTTGCCAAATTAACGCAAGCTATAATGATGTTTGGCATAGCCATCAAGCCTTATGCAAAACAAATAAAATATGGCATAACCTCAGCTACGCAAATGCTAAGCATTTTTATAATATGTAGGGCGTGTTGACCTATATTAAATTTAACCACTTACTTAAATGCGGCAATGACTATGACACTACATTCGCGATTATCAGCCCTTGGCATCTTAACTATTTTAAGTGGTTGCGCGTCTAACACGCAGCCTACTCCTAAGCTGCATCATGCCTTACTTACCGCGCCAAATAGCCAAGCAGTTTCGCGTGTTATAGATCGCCTAATGCATATAAAAAACATAAAACTTGCTGACGATGTATTTATGCACTCCAGCACCTTTACTCTTAAAAACACTAACCGTAGCGATATAACGGCTAATCAGCAGCGCAACTTTCCCGATCAATTTGAGCTAATGATAAACAATAACCGCTGCTATATACGCCACCTTGATAGTAAAGCCACCGCTGAAATAAACAGCGTTACGTGTTCAATTAACCCTGCCAATTAATCCCTTAAAATATTTAAGCGTTATTGCTCATAGGTATTAGGTGCGGTCACACAGCTATAAAAAAGCCGGTAAGTGAGCTATCACTTACCGGCTTTTACTTTTAAACAATAGTATTTAAATAACGCTTAGGCTATTTAATTTCTACGCGCTGCGAGCGCATAACAATCTCATCGTTTAATTCAATGCCTAAGCCTGGCTCTTCTGATACTTCAAAAAAGCCATTTTTAGGTTGTGGATCTTGTAAGCACAGCTCACGGTTCCACTTTTTAATGGCATAAGTATGATGCTCATGAATCAAAAAGTTTGGAATAGCGGTTTCTAAATGCAATGATGCGGCAGTCGCAACAGGACCACCACATACGTGTGCCTGAATACGCACATCAAAAATATCGGCGTAGTCACATACTTTTTTAGTTTCAGTAAAACCACCACATAAACCGATATCAGGCTGTAGTACATCAATGCTTTGATCTTCTAAATAAGGGCGCACACCCCAGCGGTTGTATAAACGCTCGCCACCAGCAATGGGCACTGCCACTTTATCAGCTACTTTTGCATGTAAAGAATGATTTAAGTAGTTAACGGGTTCCTCGTAGTACATACAATCAAACTCTTCGGCTATTTCGCCAATTTGAATAGCAGAAGTTGCGCCAGGCAAGCTGTGGCATTCAAAAATAATATCCACTTCATCACCCACCGCTTCACGTATAGCTTGCATACGCGCACGGTATAACTTCATTTCACCACGAGAAATAATTTTAGTGCGGTCGTAATATGTATTCCCGTCTTTATCGTATTGGATAGGGTCAACTTTAACTGCATCATAGCCTTCGCCAACCGCTTTTAACGCTGCTTCTGCGTATTCTTGCGGTTGTACTAGCGCTTTAAACTCGCTGTCCCAGTCAAACTGTAGCTGCGATGCGTAAGTACGTAGTTTATCGTTTACTTTACCGCCCAGTAGTTGATACACAGGTAAGCCAAGTGCTTTACCTTTTATATCCCAAAGTGCTGTATCTATGGCGCTCATCGCTGCATACACAACAGGGCCGCCACCTAAACCCCAAAAGCTTTCGCGTAACATACGCGACCATAACTTTTCGGTTTGAAATGGGTCGTGCCCAATTAAAAAAGCATCAGCCATTTCTTTTATCATTGCTGCCGCTGCGCTGTGGCCTAAATCGTAAGCTAAACCAGCTTCACCTACACCACTAATGCCTTCATCGGTATGAATACGTACAAAAACCGGCGTCCAAGCTGGACGCTCTGGGCAATGAATATCAAATACTTCTACGCGATTTACTTTCATTAAAATTCCTTATTAGCCGCACAGGCTATTGTGCAAAACTGGGATCAAGTCGGTACGCTTTTCGTAACATGGCAGGCCACGCTAATTGCCCGCCTGTACTGCCGCTATGTACCACATTAGCTTGGTTATAAATATTGTCGATAATTGGCTGTGGCACCGGAATAACCTCTTGTGAACTGGCTTGTAATGCAAGCTGAATTTCGCAGGCACGTTGCAAGTCATAAAAACGCATAAAGGCATCGCCTACGGTTGGCCCTACGGTTAAGCCACCATGATTTACCAATAGCATATGATTGGTACTGCCTAAATCATCTTGTAATACTTTGCGCTCGTCATCATTTACAGCTAGCCCCTCGTAGCCATGGTACGACAGCGAAGGGAGCGAAAACATAGAATATTGGCTTAGTGGCAATAGGCCATTTTTTTGTGTCGCAACGGCAATGGTTTCTTTGGTATGTAAGTGAATAACACAGTGAGCATCTTCACGCACTTCGTGAATGGCGCTATGAATAGTAAACCCCGCAGGGTTGATACTAAACGGAGTGTCATCAATAATATTGCCGTGCAAATCAACCTTTACTAGGTTTGATGCGGTTACTTCGTCAAACGTTAAGCCAAATGCATTTACAAGGTAGTGATCAGTCCCTGGTAAACGGGCCGATAGATGCGTGTATATTAAATCCCCCCAACGAAAATGCTCTACTAATCGGTAGCACGCTGCTAAATCTACGCGCAATTGCCACTCTTGCTCAGATACTTTATTTTTTAAATTTTGTTGGGGTAAATCAATCATAATCAGCCTTTTAAAATACGTACATCAACACAAGTACGAATAGATGTTTAGAAGTCTAAAGCAGTATTAATTTTATAGCAAACACAAACAAAACAGCCACACAAATGTGTGGCTGTTTACGCTGCGCTTTAATTTAAAACGATAATACGTTTTTAAACGCGGTGCTTTATTTTACCTTTGAAAGGTAGTCTGCAATTGCTTCAAACTCTTCGTCCGTTACTGTTGCAACCATTGCTTTCATTGCCGCGGTCATACCATTACTACGTGCGCCCGATTTAATATCTTTCATTTGGACCACTAAATAGTCTTTGTTTTGACCATTAATTTTAGGGTATGCGCCCATAATAGGTGCTTTACCTTCTGCGCCATGACATGTTTGACACATTTTTTGGGTGTAAAGGGCTTCGCCATCAGCAGCGACGGCGTTAAACGAAAAACTTGCGGCTAAACTAATACCCGCGCCTACTATTAGTGCTTTCATCTTGCTCATTATATTCACTCTTCTTTTTGACGGTTAGAAAATAGTCTATTGATTGTAGTAAACAATCTAGTAAAAAGCATACGTATCAATTTACGTTAGGCGATCAAACAAACATGACTACGTTTTCAGCCATTGTTGTTAACTGTAGCAAACAATACTGAACAGACACTTACCATACTAAATCATCTGGTACTTCAAAGTCTGCATAGGGGTCGTCTTCGTCTTTTGGTTTGTTTTCAGGTTCAACATGAAAAACAATGTACTTTTCATCAACTTCTGCGACTTTACGCGCTGGCTCATCATCGAGTACGTAAAACTGCCCTTCCAGTACACAAATAGCTAAGCGACCACCCGATAACGCTTTTTGGGTTTTCTCGTTTACGTCTATCCCTTTTACTTTGTTATCGTATGTAAAATTAAAGGTACGCTCACCGCGGATAGAGTCTTGGTTATGGTGCTCAAGTATTTGCTTAACACGAGCAACTTGCTCACGTTGCTTAAGCTCTTCTTGGCGCGACTGGTTAAGTTCTTCAGCCTTTTTTTGCTGCTCTAATTTAGTTTGCTGTATGTGCTTTTGCAGATCACTTGGGTTACTGGTAGCCCCCTTTTTTTGCTTTTTTTGTTGCTTACGTTTTTCTGACTTAGCAACTTTAGCTTTGTGCGATGTTGTTAACCCTGCTTGTAGCAATTGGTCTTGTAATGAACCCATGGCTTTGTTCCACTAAAAACTTATATTAGGTTTATTTTAATCACCAACGACTACAAATAACAGTGCTATTAGCATTAATCTAGCAAAGGGCTGAATATACACTTTGATTTAGCGCAATTGTTGATGATTTAACCTATGAAATATAAGCCATTTTTCATATACTTTGGCTAACTTATCAGCTTATATTTTAAGCCTAACAATGCGCTTTGCTCACTTACTTATTTGCTCGGTGTTTATATTTTTTGTGCTGTACGCACCTCAGCCTTTATTAAACTTATTTGCTAACGAATTTAGCGTGCCCCCAGCGCTTGCCGGCAGCTTAATGAGCGTAACCATGCTGCCTTTAGCAATAGCTCCTTTTATTTATGGGCTTTTTTTAGCCAAGCAAAACCCACTTGTTATTTTACGTATTGCTATGTTTATTTTAGGGGGGAGCTGCATACTGTTTACAGCTGCGCCAAGTTTTGAGCTATTACTTCTGGTGCGTTTTATACAAGGCTTAACTTTACCTGCCGCACTTACCGCGATGACAAGCTTTATTGGTATACGTTACAGCGCAAATGCCTTACAAAAAAATATGACCTTATACATAGGCAGTACCATAGCTGGAGGTTACTTTGGCCGAGTATTGGCTGCGTTATTTAGTGATGTGTGGCATTGGCAAAGTTTTTATTATGTTATTTCGTTTGTACTTATTGGCCTAGCTATAAATATAAAGCCTACGGGCTTTGTGATACCTGTTAAGCCAGCACATACGCCGCTAACGTATATTAAACAGCTAAAAGATGCAGCAGTATTAAAATTGTATGGTGCCGTTTTTTGTATGTTTTTTTGTTTTGCGGCCTTATTAAATTACCTTCCGTTTATTTTGCAACACACCTTTTTAATTACAAATACCCGCGATATAGGTTTAGTGTACAGCGGCTACTTAATTGGTGCTTTAGCCTCTATTGCCACACCTTGGCTTGCTAAAAAAGCGCCCTCGCCTTGGCATTTACTGGCTGCGTTTTTTATCGTGTATAACTTAAGCATAGTGTTACTTATAAGCCAGCAACTGAGTGTGTTTTTAATCGCGTTTACGATATTTTGTGCTGCTATGTTTGTTATTCACTCAAGTGCAGCCCCGCTTGTTAATAAGATTAGCAAGGCACCTGCAAGTGTAACAAATGGCGGGTATGTATCGTTTTATTACAGCGGCGGAGCGCTGGGTTCGTTATTACCAGGTATTGTTTATCAGCACTCAGGGCAAACTGCATTTATGCTTTGCTTACTGAGTGTGTGTTTTATTGGTTTAGTCTTAGTCACTTTAGGCTATCGAGAAGGTAAAAACATTACCCGAGGCTGATGCCCTGTATGCTCAAAAAATGTGTTTAAATCATTTTTTGTAAGCAGCCAAGTTTGGGTGTTTTCAAACGGGTGACAATGAAACAGCTCATTAAACCAAATATCTTGATCAAGCCACAAAGTGACCTTGCTTTGTTTGTCGTTTGCCAGGGCAAGCATAGACACACAGCCTGGTTGTACTTTTAAATACCGCGCTAGGCGCTCACTTGAAGCAAACCCCAACCGAGAAAGCCCTTGTTGCCTAGATAAGGTTTTTAAATCGAGTTGTTTGTCGTGTGCGGTGATCACTAAAAAGTGATTTTTCCCTTCATTATCACGCAAAAACAAATTTTTAAGTCGCGTACCTGGGCGTTCTACCATAAATGCATCAGCATCTAAACTGGTATGTAACGCAGGGTGTTCTATCACATCGTAATTTATACCTAATTGCGCTAACAGCTGCGCAAGCTTTGCTTTATCGGCCAACATACTACAAACAACGCCCTCTTAGCTGCACACTTAAATCTCGCCACAATACTTGTGTAATTTCGTGTTTATTTTCACAGTAGTTATTTTCACTTAGGGTTTCATTTAAAAACCTGACAGCTTCATCCTCCAGCTTAAGTTTTAATACACTAGAGTCTTCGAAGTGTTCTTGTTCTATGTAACGTTTTACATCAGAGCGGCTCGGTCTTTTTTCGCCTCGCCCGCCGTTATTTAAGTTTATGTTACTACGGTGCTTGGCCTTAACCGAAACAACATAAGCAAATACTCTATTACCCTGCTCATCCACGTTTTCATAAAACTGTTTGTTATTTATTTCATAAGGAGGCGCTTCATTACTTGCACAGCCAGCAAGCAGCAAAGCAAGTATACAGATACTTTTTTTCATTGTTTTTGTCGTTTCGCGAGGTATTTTTCTCGAGTCTATCAAAAATAAACGATAACAGTTAAATATTGCTAAAAAATACTTGACCAATTTTATAAAAATATTTAAAGTTCACCCCGCTTGGAACTCAGCAACCAAGTAATTACAACTATGTAATTTAGGAATGTGGGGCTATAGCTCAGCTGGGAGAGCGCCTGCCTTGCACGCAGGAGGTCAGCAGTTCGATCCTGCTTAGCTCCACCACTTTCCTACCATTCTATTATTCCCTATTTTTTATCATCTTATTATTCTTCTATCTTTTACACTCTCATTTTTATATTTGCTCATTCCTTGTTTGTTTAGTCTTTGTTGTCTATAAATTATCTCATCTGTAGCGTTCATACTTTTGGCTTAAACAATGGATATACCTAAACGCACCACGTTAAAAAAGCTTGCTGTCATTGGTTTAACTGCGGGCGTGGTTACCCATGTACCTTATGTGTTTGCCAGAAAAAAAATAACCTTAAGAGTGTTAGGAACGCATGTCACGCTGCAAGAGGCTATTCGTAAACAAGCAATGCTTGATTTGGGTATAAATATAGAGTTTTCCCCTGCAGGTAGCGCTGCCGTATTACAAAAAGCCTCCATGGACCCTAGCTCCTTTGATTTATACGAACAGTGGTCAAACAGTATTAATGTACTGTGGCGAGCAGGGACGATTCAAGCCATAGAAAAAAAGCGACTAACCTACTTTAATGAAATAAATTCTCTGACTAAAACGGGTAAACTCACTCCCGAGGCCAAACTGGGCGCAGGCGACGCCCCTTATAAACTACTCAATGTACAAGAGAATGGCACACTAAGCGCAAACGAAAGCGATCGTATTAGCTTTTTACCTTATGTACATAATGTTGACTCTTTTGGCTATAACACTGCCATGATTAAGCCTGGTATTGCTTATGAAACTGAAAGCTGGGGCTGGCTACTGGATGATGCGCACCGAGGCAAAGTCGGCATTGTAAATGCACCCACAATAGGCTTGTTTGACCTTGCTTTGGCAGCACAGAGCAAAGGATTGATAACATTTAAAGATATTGGTGCGATTACTCGCTCTGAGCTTGACCGTTTATTTAGTATTTTAATTGACTATAAACGACAGGGGCATTTTGCGGGTTATTGGAACTCGGTGCCAGAGTCTATTGAATTTATGAAAAGCCAACGCGTGCATATTGAAAGTATGTTTTCTCCTGCTGTTGCCTCACTAAATAGTCAAAATATTAACGTACGATTTGCCGCTCCAAAAGAGGGCTACCGAGGCTGGCATGGGGTCATGTGTTTATCATCACAGGTCAATAATAACCAAAAAGATGCCGCATACGATTACATGAACTGGTGGCTTTCGGGGTGGGCCGGCGCATTTATTGCTCGCCAAGGATATTACATTAGTAACCCGCAGCGCTCAAAAGCAATGCTTTCACCAAGCGAATGGGACTACTGGTACTTAGGAAAGCCCACTTCGGTTAACTTGCTAAACACCCAGAAACAGATCGCAGTAAAGGCCGGTGAGCAGCGAAATGGCGGTAGCTATTTAAAACGTTTAAGCAATGTAGCTGTTTGGAATAGCGTTATGCCTACTTACGATTACAGCTTACAAAAATGGTATGAGTTAATAAGCAGATAATGATAACCCGCTCAATAAAATCTAAAATAATAATTGCCTTATGCGTTTTAATTACCTTATTAATTTTGCAAAGTTACTTATTCAATTATTCGCAAAAGTCGCTTTTTGAGCTACAAAACGCGCAGCACAAAGCATTATTACAAAGTGAAGCTGTCACCCGCTTAGAAAACGATGTGATTTCTTTGCAAAGCCAAGCCATAGCTTATTTAGATCATGCTAATAGCAATACTATTGATAAGTTTAATATGCACTATAATGCTGCAAAAATGGATTTAGGCAGGCTTAGTAAACATATAGAAGAATATGATGAAAGCTATCAAAGCAACATTAAGCGCCTCAACGAGTATTTAAATAATTACCAAGATACGTTTAACCGGGTGGTCGTTAACAGAACTAAGCGAGAGCAGTTGTACCTTTCACAGTTCAAGCAGCCTATTGACACGCTAAAGGCGCAACTTAATAAGCTTGAGAAAAGCACGCTTGGTAACAAACAGACAATAATAGTGAATATCCTTTTAACTATTAGCAATATAGAACAGGCAGCAAACAACTATTTACACAAGCCAAATTATGATGAAGCACAAAATGTGCAAGATAACCTAGCACACTTAAATACCCTGCTTGCGCGCATTGAAACCGCTAATACTATCCAATTTAATAATACTGACGAGCTTGAGCAAGCATATAGCCAATTAGTTATTTTAACCCGCAGCTATACGTTTTCTATAAATGTAGTTTTAACTGGAATAGAAAACGAGCTCCTTTACCTAGCCGAAAAAATCAGAGCTATTGAGAAACAAAAGCTCACCCAAACAGAGCTGCAGCTAAGAGAGCACGTACTCAAAAGTACAGAGATGGGAAATCTATTTGCAGCTTTAATCTCTGTCATAATTACGATAATCACCTTTTTTATTTTTAACTCCGTCATTAAGCCTATCGCACAGTTAACCAAGCTGCTAAAAGATATGAGTAATGAAAAACAAGTTACACTTAATAGTAATACACACCATCAAAATGAAATTAACTCTGTTATTACCGCGGCCAATGCGCTGTATTTAAAAAATAAGCAAACAAAAGAGCTACTAGCAGAAACGCAAGCGCTTAATTCAAAAATGGAATCTATGAATAAAGAGCTTACACTGGCCATCACTCAAGCAAAAAATGCCAACCAAGCGAAAGGCGACTTTGTTGCTAATATGAGCCATGAGCTACGTACGCCCATGAATGGTATTTTAGGCATGCTACAGCTTTTACAAAGCAGCGCCCTGCCACCCAAGCAAAAACACTACGCCGATAAAGCCTCTTCAAGTGCCCAAAACCTACTACAAATTCTTAATAACGTGCTCGATTTTTCTAAACTTGAGTCTGACAAAGTCAAACTTGAATCAATCCCTTTTACTTTGCATACCGTGGTGTCTAATGTAAAAAATTTATTCTCGGTGAACGCTAAACAAAAAGGGTTGCGCCTTAATTTTGTATTGCATGTTGATGCAGGGCTAGAGCTGATGGGTGATCCGCTGCATTTAAGTCAAATTATTAATAACTGTGTAGGTAATGCAATAAAATTTACAGAGCGCGGTGAAGTAACAGTAACGATTGAAGCCACCACACAAAATGAACAGCAAATTCAATTGCGCTTTGGTATTAAAGACACCGGAATAGGCATGACCCCAGAGCAAACAGCATCCATTTTTGACTCGTTCTACCAAGGCGACTCGAGTACAACACGCAAATACGGGGGGACAGGGCTAGGCTTAACCATTTGTAAGCAGCTTACTAAGTTGCTCGGTGGCGAAATACAAGTACGCAGTACACCACAGCTAGGCAGTGAGTTTTACTTTACACTCCCATTTAAAATGACCAATAAAGAAGCACTTAAAAAACATGCGCTACTTATTAGCCCCGATAATGAGCAAATAAAATCACTCACCGTGTTGTTAAGCAACGCCGATATTACGGCAGAAATTACCCAAGAGCCGTTGCGTGCAATTGCAAAAATGTCTCAACCCAGTAACCCTTTTAATATTGTTATTATGTCGTTGCCGCATAAAGAGCTAAAAGATAATTTTATTTTGCAGCAACTGTACTTACAAAAACAAAAAAATAAACATAAGTTACTGCTTATTCTACTTATTAGCGATCAAGAACACCCACAATCAATCCCCGATAGCGACCATATTGATATTTTAACAATAGGCAATACCGATACTGAGTCACAGTTAATGCGTTTATTATTGCCCGAAACGACACAGCTTAAAGAAGGGGAGTCTTACCCACAATATACTGGTTATACTGCACTTACTGTAGATGATAACCCTGTAAACCAAGAGATTCTTGAAGCACTGTTAACTAAAATGAATATGACCGTTATCTCTGCAAATAACGGTGAAGAGGCCCTAATAAAAGTAGAAGAAAGTGCAATTGATATTATATTTATGGACATTCAAATGCCTGTTATGGATGGCTTAGAAGCCACACGTATACTACGCCAAAGAGGCTATACGCTTCCAATCGTTGCAGTTACGGCAGCTGTATTACCTAATGATAAAAAAGCCGCTATAAGAGCAGGCATGGACGACTTTTTAGTGAAGCCGCTGTTATTTGGCCTGCTTTGCAATACCGTAGAAAAGCATTTAAAAAAGGCCCAAACGCTGAGTACATTAAATCTCGCTGTAGCAAAGGATAACCTCGAAGATAATAATGAACTCATCAATTCAATCTTTTCTAAATTTGATAGTGACTATAGCCACTTTATGGAAACAACCTTAAAGCATTTAAAAAATAATGAGCATGAAGCATTAGTTAGAGAAATGCATAATTTAAAAGGCCTTGCTGGTACACTAGGTTTAGAGCGACTTGAGCAAAGCGCCAAAAAAATTGAATTAGAGCTGATAAATAACACTCACCCTGATTTTAGCGCTTTTAATGAACAACTGACCTTAGCACTTTATGCCATTAAACAGTTGCAAGTAACCAATACGTATAACCAGCAGTCCGACGCAATTAATTTAGAGCAAAGCCCAGATACATTAATTGATGAGGTATATTCTTTAGCGTTATCTGCTCGTCCTATTCCTAGTAAATTAATTAGAGCAGTTGAGCTTCAAAAATTCGAGCATTCTCATCCATTATTTAAGCTAAAAGAGGCAATTGATAACTTTAACTACGCTTTAGTAATTAAACTGATTGATAAATACAGAAATAACTATAAAAACTAGACAATTATGGCAACTATAAACTAACTTTAATGAGTAATTAAAGAATAAGGATTTAGTGTGCATTCAACCTTTCTTGCTAGCAATAATAAACCGGTAGTAAATCAACAGCGAAAACCTTTGATTCTCATAGTTGATGATGAACCTAGCAACCTACATGTACTAGTGGAAGGCCTACTTGCAGACTACGATGTACGCATTTCAACAAGCGGTGAGCAAGCGCTTGTATTTATAGAGTCTACCCGCCCTGATTTAATTTTACTCGATATTATGATGCCGGGCATGGACGGTTATGAAGTATGTAAAATACTTAAGGCAAAGCAAAATACCAAAGGCATCCCTATCATTTTTGTTACCGCTCTTACAGAAGAAGAATCTGAAGAGAAAGGCTTTGCCATGGGAGCTATTGACTATATCCATAAGCCTTATAAGTTAGCTTTGGTTAGAGCACGTATACGCACACACATTACTGCGCAAGGCATGTTAGACAGACTTATAGAAAAAAACTTTGATTTGCACGATAAATTATTAGAAATAGAGGCCCTTGCAAAAGAGTTAAGTCAGCGTGAAGAAGAGCTTAAGCAACTCTCATCTAAACAAAAATTATTTTATCAAGCCCTTACTAGTACGGCCGATGGTGTTGTTATCACTAATAGCGGAGGGAAGATTATTGCTGTTAATCCATCTTTTTGTAGAATTACAGGCTATTGCGAAGCTGAATCACTGGAAATGGACTTAAAAGATATTAAGCAAAATAACCACCCAAGTATTAGCTTTGATGAAGTGTGGAAACACGCAAACGAAGCAGGTTACTGGAGCGGCGAGCTTGTAACACGACGAAAAAATGGGGAGCTCTACCCTGAGCTTTTAACACTTAGCATGGTTAAAAGCGAACAAGACACCAATATACATTACATCGGTGTATTTAGTGATATCTCCAGCGTGAAAGTAACACAGGAACGAATAGATTATTTAACGTGGCACGATGAGCTTACTAAGCTACCTAATCGTAATGGCTTTTTGAAACAATTAGAGCAACAGTTACAAGATTGCAGTAACGATAAAACGTGTGCCTATATTTATATTATCGATATCGACAGCTTTCACTCCATTAATGATGGTTTAGGGCTTTTAGCAGGAGATAATATTTTAAAGGAGCTTGCTCAGCGTATTCATGCCAGTTTAGATAAAAAGGATATTATTGCACGCTTAGGCAGTGATGAATTTGCAGCCTTATGTAGTGTAGATAAAGGTGTTGGACGCACACGTGCGCAATCAATAGCAGAGAGCAAAGCACAAGAGCTTTTACACGCAGTTAACCGCCCTTTTGACGTTGATGGGCAAGAAGTGAGCTTAACAATTAGTATAGGCACTTATATTTTCCCACGTGACGATGTCTGGGAAAGTGCGATTGAAACTATCAGAAATTGTGAAGCTGCCTGTTATAAAGCCAAAGAAAAAGGCGGAAACAGAGTTACATTTTTTGATACCACATTTGGTGAGCAAGCTAAACGACGCTTTGAGATTGAGCAAGATTTAAGAAAAGCCATCCCTCAAAATGAGCTATCTATATTTTTACAGTCACAATTTGATAGCAAGCAAACATTAAAAGGCGCTGAAGTTCTGTTGCGCTGGGAACACCCTCAAAAAGGGTTTATAAGCCCCTGTGAGTTTATATCAATAGCCGAAGAATCAGATGTTATTTTTGAGCTGGATTGCTGGGTTACTACCCATGCGCTTAACTTACTTACCAAGCTTAAATATAACCATCCAAGTTTAAATATTTCGGTTAATATAAGCGGCCGGCACTTTCATGAAGCGCGTTTTTTAAACTTTATAAGCGAGCAAATTAAACGTGTTGATATTAATCCTCAGCAACTCACAATAGAAATTATAGAAGGGACGCTACTAAATCACATGGAAGCCGCCATTGAAGCTGTACACTGCCTTAAAAGGCTGGGCGTACGCGTATCGATAGATGACTTTGGTACTGGCTACTCAAGTTTAACGTATTTAAAGCAGCTACCCATTCATGAACTTAAAATAGATCGCTCATTTGTACTCGAAGCCCCCACTGATAACAACGATAAATTAATTATTGATATGATTGTAAGCCTTGGCAGGTTATTTCAGTTAGAAGTCGTTGCGGAGGGGGTCGAGAATCAATCGCACTTTGACTTATTACAAGAGTATCCGGAAGTTATTTTACAAGGGTACCATCTGCATCGACCTGAACCATTAAAAGATTGGTTAGAGAAGCTAAGTCACACTGTACAAAATGCATAAAAAAACGCCGATTTAACAATCGGCGTTTTTTCTTTAATTGTGGTTAATCACGCACTTGGCCTTCACCATTAACTAAATACTTTTCAGTGGTAAGTGACTCAAGACCCATAGGGCCATAAGCATGTAGCTTAGTTGTAGCTATACCAATTTCGGCACCTAAACCCAATTGCGAGCCATCTGAAAAACGCGATGAAGCATTTACCATCACTACCGATGCATCAACACTGCGTTGGAAAAGCTCAGCCGCGGTGTCGTTTTTAGTACAGATAACCTCAGTGTGGTTTGAACCAAACTGTGCAATATGATCCACAGCAGCACTAAAGCTTGGTACTACACGAATAGCAATTTCTAAATCTAAGTATTCTTCACCAAATTCATTGTCGGCGAGAACTGTTGCATTATCGAAATATTTTGCCGCTTGCTCATCTCCATTAATTTTCACGCCTTCTTGGCGCAATACAACGGCACATAAATTTAAAAATTCGTCAGCGACGTCTTGATGAACCACAAGCCCTTCAAGCGCATTACATACGCCTGTACGCTGTGTTTTACCGTTTAATAGTAAGTTAAGCGCCACCTCTAGGTCGGCGTCTTTATCTACGTATAAATGACACACACCTTTAAAGTGCTGAATAACAGGAATAGTACTGTTTTCAGTTACAAAGTTAATTAACCCTTCGCCACCACGTGGAATGATTAAGTCTATGGTGTCACGTTGCTGCATTAGCTCCATAAGCAAAGCACGGTCTGGGTCAGGAATAACTGAGATCAGCGCTTTAGGTAAGTTATGTTTTTCCAGTACTCCATGCATTACGCTCGCAATGGCTTGTGAGCTTTTAAGGGCTTCTTTACCACCGCGTAAAATAACACCGTTACCCGATTTAAAACACAATGCCCCTGCATCCGCAGTTACGTTAGGGCGCGCTTCATAAATCATGCATACAACACCTAATGGCACACGCATTTTACGAATTTTAATGCCATTTGGGCGCTCTGTTATATCGCGTAGCTGACCGACGGGATCATCTAAACTTACGATAACTTCAATACCTTCAGCCATGGCTTCAATACGCTCTTCGTTAAGCGTTAAGCGGTCTATCATTGAAGCGGCTAAGTTGTTATCGCGCGCTGCGCTCAAATCACTTTCGTTTTCTTTAATTATAAATGCTTTTTCTGCGCGCAGTGCTGCCGCCATCTCTGTTAACACTTGGTTTTTAGTCTCGGTGTCGAGTAAAGCAAGTGTATTTGCCGCTTTTGCTGCTTGGCGTGAAATATCCGTAATCAAACTCATGACTTCTCCAATAATGCGATATCTTTTTCTGAAATAACAGGACCAATAGAATCCTGCATTTTTTCACTAAATTCACTTTGCTCGTTATCAGCAATAAAGCTTAACAAGCAACTACTATAATTTGCGGTGGCTTTTGCTAAACGTGTGCCATCTTCACTTCTTACTAAAATGGTGTCGCCAATGGCAAACTCACCATGCACTTCCATTATTTCGTCGCCACGTATGCAACCGTTTTCACCTTCAAGAGACTCATCAAACGAGCCATCTACAACTACTTCACCTTGCTCATTCGCTGTATGCGTCATCCAGTGCACAGCTTCTTGCATTGGTTTTTCATAAGGAAGAAAGACACTACCGGGGTTGTCACCTGCCAATAATCTATTAAAGGTTTCTTCTTTAAAGCCATTAATAATATAAGTAGCAATACCGTGAGACGTTGCTTTTTCGGCAGCTTCAATTTTGGTTTTCATGCCACCGGTGCCCACTGCGCTAGTAGCACATCCTGCCATAGCGTAAATAGACTCATCAATTGATTTTATTTCAGGCAGTAAAACTGCGTCTTCATGTAAATTTGGGTTTTTGTCATATAGCCCGTCCACATCTGAAAAAATCATTAATGCGTCGGCATCAGCAGCCGCTGCGACCATGGCTGATAAGTTATCGTTGTCGCCCACTTTTAAGTCATCAGTTGTTACAGCATCATTTTCATTAATAATGGGTAGAACACCATGCTCTAGCAAGGTAAAAATAGTTTCACGAATACTTTCATAGCGCTCACGGTCACGTAAGTCACCGTGCGTTAATAATAATTGCGCTGATGGAAAATCAAAAAAGCGATCCCACATAGCCATCATTTCGGTTTGCCCTGCCGCTGCCATCGCTTTTTTCATGACAACTGAACGTGGAATGTCAGATGGGAATAAGTGTGAGCCTGCAGCGACAGAACCTGAAGATACTAAAATCACCTCAATACCTCGAGCGCGGCAGCGAACAATAAATTGCGCAATGGTTAATAAATAGCGTGAGCGGCACCCATCTTGATCAGGCGCGATTAATGCACTACCAACTTTTAAAACAATACGACGCCAATTTAACTTTTGCATAAAATCTCAACTTTCCATTTTATCTACATTCACACTGTGTGAACTAAAATTAGGTAATTGCGTAAATAGCACGCAATTTCGAATAGGTTTTCATACACTTTTTAAACGCACGCAAACACACGACCTAAAATTGCTTTTAGGTTTGTAAAGACATGAAACAGCACCAACCAAAATGAATGGAGGCCTATTAAATATAAAGATAAAAAGTGTTGTTTATGTATCGCTGTAAAAAGCTGTGTGTGGCTTTTTTGTTAACAACATACATAGAGCCTCTAAAGTCAGATACACCAACAGATAGGGTGATGACTCAAGGACCGAGATTTAGCCGCCACGATGGGAGCTAAACATTGAAAGTAATAGTTCAACTCAAACATTTATTTACTTAATTACTTAAATAAACATGCTTGAAAAAACCATACCAAGATATTCAAAAATACAATAGCTACTAATTTAACGCTAATAACAGCATACATTACTATTATTACAGACCAAATATGACGTTAGTATTAATATTTAACGCGGTCTTGAAAATTATAATTAGATGACTAATTGTTTGAACTCTAAATATAATACGATATTTCGATAGAAAAAATCAAGGCTAAAAATCACTCTAATGTGCACCCATCCCTAGCACAACACAAATTAGTAACTTAAAATCAATCACTTATATTTATTTTCACGCTTTTATTCATTTTTTATAAATAAATCAATAAGTTTAACCTACAATTTTTGTATTAAGCGCTAATATTTTATTAGCAAATTAAACATTTCACGTGTATACCCCTGTATTAATATTTAACAAAAGTTATACTTTTCATATTGTGATAAATAAGGAATTCTTAATTTATGTCAGCAATTTATATAGCCGGTATCGCACTTTGTTCAGTGCTTGCCCAATGGGTAGCGTGGGCATTTAAAGTACCCGCTATCTTGTTCTTATTGCTTACCGGTTTATTGCTAGGACCGTTTAGTGGTGTATTAGACCCAGATGCTTTACTTGGCGATTTGTTATTTCCTGTGGTGTCATTGAGTGTTGCTGTGATTTTATTTGAAGGCGCTCTCACTTTGCACTTCAGAGAATTAAAAGGCATAAGTAAGGTCGTTCGTAACCTGTGCTCTATTGGCATGATCACCACTTGTGTGGTGATAAGCTTAAGTGCCTATTGGCTACTCGAACTCAACTGGCGAGTTGCTGCTGTATTAGGGGCCGTACTCGTTGTAACAGGCCCCACAGTAATTGCCCCTTTACTTAATTCGATGCGCCCAACTCAAGATATTGATCGGATATTACGATGGGAAGGCATTGTGATTGACCCAATCGGTGCCCTTTTTGCTGTACTTGTATTTGAAGCAGTTATGCTAGTAGGCCAAGGAGAAGTACTTAGCCATACTATTGTTGCACTTGTTAAAACAGTCGGCGTTGGGCTGTCTATAGGTATTGTTGCTGGGTGGATCACCACACAACTTATGCGCCGTGAATGGCTCCCTTTTGAACTCCATAAGTTTGGCATACTTGCATTAGTACTTATTAGTTTTTCGGTCTCTAATCATTTAAGCCACGAGTCAGGGTTGTTGGCGGTTACCGTATTTGGTATTTGGCTTGCCAATCAAAACGATTTAGAAATCGATTCTGTATTGGAGTTTAAAGAAGACTTATCGATGATTTTAATATCATCACTGTTTATTTTACTTGCTGCACGCCTGCAGCTTTCTGACTTGATGATGTTAGATAGCGACGTATTTATATTTTTAGCCGTGGTGTTATTTATAGCGCGTCCATTGTGTATTGCTATATCTACTTTTGGTACTGACTTACCAATGAAGTCACGCTTGGTACTATCATGGATAGCCCCAAGAGGTATAGTTGCTGCCGCGGTTGGGTCGGTGTTTGCATTAAGCATGATGGAAGCAGGCGTAGCTGATGCTGAAAAAATGGTGCCGTTAATATTCACTGTTATTATTATTACTGTGGTGCTCCAAAGCTTAACCGCTATTCCGGTTGCTAAGCTATTAGGTGTGCGCCAACCTTCCCCAAACACTATTCTGATTATTGGTGCGAACCATGTATCGCGCGCTATTGGTAAAGGCTTGCAAGAGCAAAGTATTCCAGTTCACTTATCAGACCCCGCATGGGAGAACTGCAAAATGGCGCGTATGGATGGCCTTGCTTGTTATTACGGTAACCCACAGTCAGAGCATGCTGAGCGTTACTTACCGCTCACAACAATAAGAACGGTATTAGCGCTTTCACCTAACCGCCACCATAATGCGCTTGGTGTACAATATTTTTCTCATTTATTAAATGAAAAAAATGTATTTTCATTGCGCTCATCTACCTCGCATGCAAAAGCGAACAAAGACAGTGCAACATTCCTATCTAGGCAAATTTTGTTTGGTGAAGATGGTTCATACGCTCGCTTAAGCAGCATTATCGCTAAAGGTGGCAAAGTAAGCGCTACACGTATTTCAGAAGAGTTTGATTGGGAGAAATACCAAGAGATGAACCCTGAAGCGATACCACTGTTTATTTTAAAAGGTGATAAAGACAACGACGAAGATACGCCAGTTAAGCTTCGCCCATTTACCAGTAATATGGAAAAGCCACCGCAAGAGGGAGAGCGTATATTTGCACTTCAGCCCCCAAAAATGTCAGTGTTAAAAGACCCAGCTAAATCAAAAGGCAAAGAAGAAAGCTAGCCACTTATAGTTATTACACAAAAGCCCTAATTAATCATTAGGGCTTTTTATTTTATAAAAATGGTGTGTATTATTTGGCCCTTACATGGGTAACCGGGCGCGGGCCACAACACTATCTGGCATTTTTTGCGCTAGTAACTTAAGTGCACGCTCAATTTTTTTATGGGTGGCTTTATCTGCTACCGTGGTATTAAATAACCAGCGGTACGCATCTTCAAAGTCACGTGGGCTTCCATAGCCTGAATTAAAAAGCTTAACCAATCTTAGCTGCGCTTTTAGGTTCCCTTGAGCTGAAGCCTCCCGCAAATAGGTAATGGCCATAGCTTTATCTTGCTGTACTAAGCGGCCAGTGTCGTAATAACGCCCAAGCTGCTCTAGCGCAGCCGCTAGGCCTTGCTCAGCCGCTTTACGCATGTAGTACACACCTAACTCTACATTGCGTTCAACACACACGTTATAAGCCAGCATATCACCATATAAAAATTGGTAAGAAGGCAGTGCCATTTTATTGGCCCTTGCCTCTATATCTTGCACTAACTGGCAATCATCTGCCTTCACACGCTGTAAATGTGTATTTTTGTTTATTAGTGCGATTAGCTCCGACTCGGTATAAAGCGGCACCGCAGCGGGTGTTTCTTCAGCTAACACATTGCTACTGATAGATAAAAGTAACGGAGCGAGCAAAGACGCTAATAAAGTATTACAGGTAGATAGGCGCATGTTTACCACGTATAAAATAAAACTTATCAAATAATATACAAAGATCGTTCCAAGGTGAATTTTAGGCATAAAAAAAGCTGCAAAAGCAGCTTTTTTATATTAATGGTAATTAAGCAAACGGGTTGCGAAGTACCATTGTTTCTACACGATCTGGGCCGGTAGAGATAATATCAACAGGTACACCTGTGATTTCTTCGATACGCTTGATGTAGTCAATCGCAGCCTTTGGTAGGTCTTCGAGGCTAGTTACGCCTACTGTGTTTTCAGACCAACCCGGCATCTCTTCGTATACTGGTGTTACTTTCTCGTAACCCTCAGCAGCTAATGGCGTTACATTAGTCACTGTGCCATCTTCTAGCTGGTAACCAGTACAGATTTTAAGTGTTTCTAAACCATCTAACACATCTAACTTAGTTAAACAAAAACCTGAGATGCTGTTGATTTGAACTGCACGGCGCATTGCCACTGCATCTAACCAACCGGTACGGCGTAAACGACCTGTTGTCGCGCCAAACTCATGACCTTTATCGCCTAAGTGCTTACCTACTGGATCTTGCTTTTCAAGGCCATCGTAAAGCTCTGTAGGGAAAGGACCAGAACCAACACGTGTAGTGTACGCTTTAATAATACCTAGCACGTAATCAAGGTTTAATGGACCAAAGCCAGCACCAGTCGCAACACCACCAGCAGTGGTATTAGAAGATGTTACATAAGGGTAAGTACCGTGATCGATATCAAGTAATGTACCTTGTGCACCTTCAAATAAAATGTGTTCACCCGCTAAACGTGTCTGATCTAAAAGCTCAGTTACATCAACAACCATTGCTTTTAAGATGTCTGCAACAGCCATTGCATCATCAAACGTCTTTTGGAAATCAACTGCATCTACTTTGTAGTAGTTAACTAAAGTGAAGTTATGGTATTCAAGTACTTCTTTTAGTTTAGCTGCAAATAATTCTGGATTGAATAAATCACCTACGCGTAAACCGCGACGGGCTACTTTATCTTCGTACGCAGGACCAATACCACGGCCTGTTGTACCAATTGGCTTGTCGCCGCGAGCAGTTTCGCGAGCTACATCTAATGCAACATGGAAAGGCAGAATTAACGGACATGCTTCGCTAATTAAAAGACGCTCACGTACAGGTACGCCACGCTCTTCTAACATGCCAATTTCTTTCATTAGCGCTTCTGGTGATAAAACCACACCATTACCAATCACACATTTAACATTGTCACGTAATACACCCGATGGAATAAGGTGTAGAACTGTCTTTTCACCGTCAATAACTAAAGTATGGCCCGCATTGTGACCACCTTGGTATCGAACTACTAAAGATGCTTTGTCTGTAAGGAGATCAACAACCTTACCCTTACCTTCGTCACCCCATTGGGTGCCTAATACAACAACGTTTTTACCCATTGTAAATTCACTTCGAGAAAATTAGGACGAGATTTTACCAGAAAACTAAAGTAAAGATCACCCCTGTTCAGCTTATTTTTTCTGCGCGTATTTTTTAGGCCATCATACTTTTTAAATAATCACATATATAACAGCCATTTAAACTTTCAAATTATACTTAACAAAAAGCCCCGCATAGGCGGGGCTTTATAGCTTTAAATGATTAAGGCATCGCTTATTGCGCTGCAGCGCCTTTCATATATTTAAAGAAGTCGCTGTCAGGTGAAAGCACCATCACATCTTGCTTATCTTTAAAGGTCTTTTTATACGCCTCTAAAGAACGAACAAAACCAAAGAACTCTGGATCTTTGTTGTATGCTTTAGCATAAATAGCAGCAGCTTCTGCATCACCTTGACCACGTACTGAGCGCGCATTACGCTCAGCATCAGCAAGCATTACCGTTACTCGGCGGTCAACATTAGCACGAATTGTTTCTGCTTTTTCTTGACCTTCCGAGCGATGCTCTTTTGCAACAGCAGTACGCTCAGCGCGCATACGTTGGTAAATAGAGCTACTCACTTCTTGTGGTAAGTTAATTTGCTTAACACGCACGTCAAGTACTTCAATACCTAACTCGCGTGCACTTTCAGAGGCTTGTACTAATGCCTCTTCCATTAGCTCACTACGCTCACCTGATACAATCTCGCGAATAGTACGCGTACCAAAGTTAGTACGCAGACCATTATTAACTTTTTGCTTTAGTAGTGTTTCAGCATATTGCTTATCACCACGAGCACGAAGGTAAAATGCGCTAAAGTCGTTTACGCGCCATTTAACAAACGAATCAACAATTAAGTCTTTTTTCTCGCTTGTCACAAAGCGGTCTGGTGTGCCATCTAGCGTTTGAATACGTGCATCAATACGACGTACTTGGCTAAAAAATGGTACTTTTAAATGAAGGCCTGGGCTGTATACAACGGCTTTGTCTTCACTGTCTTTTTCAACCTTGCTAAATAGCAACACGATTGCTTTTTGCCCTTCAGGTACTACAAATACCGCAGAGAAAGACATAACAATGGCAGCTAATAGTATGACTAAACTAAAGTTTTTCATAACGCTTATCTCCCGTTATTGTTAAAGCGATCGCTGTTAAAACGGTCGTTACCGCTGTTCACAGTGCTGTTACGTGATGTATTTACTTTGTTACGTAAATCTTGAATATCACTTGAGCTTGGTAAAGCTACACGTGTTGCAGTGCCTTGCTTTTCCATAATTTTATCAAGTGGTAAGTACATCATGTTGTTACCGCCTTTAACATCAACAATGACTTTAGAGCTACTACCTAGCACTTCTTCCATTGCATCAATGTATAAACGTTCACGCGTTACTTCTTTAGCTGCTTGATATTCAGGTAATAGCTTTTCAAAACGAGCCACTTCACCTTGCGCTTCAAGTGTAATGCGTTCTTGATAACCTTCTGCCTCTTGCGTCATACGTGTTACTTGACCACGCGCGCGCGGTTCAATTTCACGTGCATAAGCTTCGGCTTCACGGATGAAACGCTCTTCATCTTCTTGTGCGGCAATCGCGTCATCAAATGCATCTTTTACTTCAGTCGGCGGACGCGAATCTTTAAAGTTCACATCGGTCACAATTAAACCTAAGTTATACGGTTCGATGATTTTATTAAGCTCATCCCACGTATTTTGACGAACGACTTCACGGCCATTAGTCAGTACTTGGTCCATTTTTGCATGGCCAACAACGTAACGTAGTGCGCTATCAAGCGCCTCTTCTAAGCTATTATCAGCATTGGTTACACTAAACTTGTAAAGATACGGGTCAATAACACGGTATTGCACTTCAAACTCAACGCTTACTACGTTTTCATCTTCAGTAAGCATAAACCCAGATGCAGATAATGAACGCACAGCTTCAATATCTACCGGAATAACCGTTTCAATAAAGGTCATTTTCCAGCGTAAGCCTGGCTCTGCAATACGGTCATACTTACCAAATTGCAATACCACACCACGTTCGGCTTCTTTAACCGTATAAATACCACTTAACGCCCACACAATTGCGGCGATAATGAGGATAAATGAAATACCGGCTCCGCCAAGTCCACCGCCGCTATTATTGCCGGATTTTTTACCGCCAAATAAGCCGCCTAACTTGTTGCTAAACTTACGGAACACCTCGTCTAAATCAGGTGGGCCTTGATCACGTCCGCCTTTATTGTTCCACGGATCTTTGTCATTGCCATTATTACCCGGTTCATTCCAGGCCATAGCTATACTCCATTGTTATCTAAATAAATTAGGAAATTGTGTTAAATCTATCAAATCTACCGCGTTTCTCATACAAAAACCGACATTTATATACCAATTTTTAATCGCGATTGATAAAACCTTCAATTTCAGGACCAAACTCTTTAATTAATCGGTTCCACTCAACCATAGGTAAACGTACATCTAACAACCAGTTACCTTGCTCATCAAAGCGCTCTTCATGGACTGCACTTAAGCTAAATAAAGACGCTCTTAATCGGCCATATTGAGGAGCAAGTAATAACGTATCGCTAAACATTTTCTTAGCAAGCAGGTTACTTATTGCTTCGCTAAGTAGCTCACACCCTTCGCCGGTTTGTGCAGATAACCATACTCTTATAGGCTGCCCTTGGTCATCCCGATCAATTCGTGGGCTTACATCATCAAGCGCATCAATTTTGTTATAAACTAATAATTGCGGTACTTCATCGGCTTCAATCTCTTTTAAAACCGATTGTACTTCCTCTATGTTTTCACGTCTGCGCGGGTCTGCAACATCAATTACGTGTAATTGAAGGTCGGCTTCACGCGTTTCTGTTAGCGTTGCTTTAAAGGCTGCCACTAAGTCATGCGGCAAATGGCGAATAAATCCTACTGTATCGGCCAAAATAACCGAACCAACATCACCAATATCTAATTTACGTAGTGTTGGGTCCAACGTCGCAAAAAGCTGATCCGCTGCGTATACATCTGAGTCAGTAATACGGTTAAACAGGGTTGATTTACCTGCATTGGTATAGCCTACAAGCGACACCGTAGGAATTTCGTTGCGCGTACGCGCACGTCTACCCTGCTCACGCTGTACAGCGACTTTGGCTAATCGGGCACGAATATTTTTAATGCGCGCGCGCAATAAGCGCCTATCGGTTTCAAGCTGTGTTTCGCCTGGGCCTCTTAAACCTATCCCCCCTTTTTGGCGCTCAAGGTGAGTCCATCCTCGGATTAATCGAGTAGACATATGCCTAAGCTGAGCAAGCTCTACTTGTAGCTTACCTTCGTGGGTACGGGCTCTTTGGGCAAAAATATCAAGAATAAGTGTTGTTCTATCAAGTACACGACATTGGCAAACGCGCTCTAAATTACGTTCTTGAGACGGACTTAATTGATGATTAAAGATGACAACATCTGCATTGTGGATTTTGACAATCTCAGCTATTTCTTCTGCTTTACCGGTACCGACGAATAGTTTCGGATGTGGTGCTTGGCGGCTGCCTTGCACAACCGCCAAACTACTAACACCAGCAGAAGATACCAACAACTCTAATTCATGAAGATCTTCACGATCGCCATCTTTAGGTAAGTCGATATGAACTAAGACTGCCTGTTCGCCGGATTCATAGCGGTCAAACAAGCATTACGCTCCTAATTAAATATTTCCTGGTTCTTGCTCTTCAGTGTCATCGCTCCCTTGAACACCTTGGAAGTTGACTGCACGAGCAGGTACAACTGTTGAAATTGCGTGTTTATACACCATTTGGTTTACAGTGTTTTCAAGTAAAATAACAAATTGGTCAAATGACTGAATTTTACCTTGTAATTTTATGCCATTTACCAAAAAGATTGATACTGGAATGCGCTCACGACGTAGTGCATTCAAAAATGGGTCTTGTAACGATTGGCCTTTTGCCATGTTATTGTTCCTTCGTTCTAGGTGTTATTATAATTTAAGTAGCTGAACTTATTTAATTAAATAATTAGCAACTACTACTAGCTTAGCGAACTTACTACGCGTTGCAAGTTTTCTTCATCGCCTGTTGTTAACCACGTAACATCAGGCCAACTCCGTAACCACGTTAGCTGGCGTTTTGCCAATTGACGCGTTGCAGCAATGCCGCGAAAAACCATCTCATCATGGTCTACTTCACCCGCAAGGTAATCCCACATTTGTCTATAACCTACACAACGAATAGAAGGCATATTGGGGTGTAAATCCTTACGTAGATATAGGGTCGAAACTTCTTTTTCAAACCCCTGCTCTATCATTATTTTAAACCTTTTTTCAATTCGCTGATGCAATTCACTGCGATCATCAGGCGCAATCGCAAATTGATGAAAAGTATAAGGTAACGCTGGCTGCTTTTGCTTTTGCAATTCCGTCATTGTTTTACCACTAATACGGTAAACTTCCAAAGCTCGATTTATTCTTTGTGAATCATTTTCACTTATTTTGTCGGCCGCTTGCGGATCAACTTTAGCAAGCTCTTGATGTAAGTGTGGCCAGCCAAATTGTTTTGCTTGCGCTTCAAGCTCTGCTCTTACTATTGGGCAAGCCTCTGGCAGTGGCGATAATCCATCAATTAAAGATTTAAAATACATCATGGTGCCGCCCACCAATATAGGTACTTTACCTTGTTGATGAAATTCATCAATTTTTTTTATCGCATCACGTCTAAAATCAGCAACTGAATAAGTTTCACTCGGGTCGAGCAAATCTATTAGGTGATGCGGAGCACGCGCAAGTTCCTCTGCATCGGGCTTTGCCGTACCTATGTCCATACCTTTATACACTAACGCTGAATCAACGCTGATTATTTCCGTATTTAAGTGCTCACACAGTGAAATTGCCAATGCTGTTTTACCAGCTGCGGTTGGGCCCATTAAAAATATGACCGGTAAATTGCTCAACACGGGTACCTTAATTTAATTGCGTTAAATAGTGTTCTAGATCTATTTTAACTGCTTTTTCTTTTAAACGTTCAATTGTTTGCGGATTATTTTGTAAGCTAATTTGTAATTCAATAAACGCATTACTTTCATAAAAGCGTTCTGGTACGCAACTAAGTTGCCATGACAGCCATGCTTGTAAGTCCTCTAGCTGCGCTTTACATGCGCCAAGTAGACTTTCAATTGCAGCAGAAACATCGAGTAAATATAAACAAGTCGGTAGCTTTTTAACCATCACAAACTGTTTTTCAATAACTAACTCAAAACCCAATAAAGTAAACCACGACTGTTGCTGAGCGATTAGTTCGCAGTCAGCTTTTTCAAGGTTAACCCTTACTGGTAATAGCAAGGCTTTGCCCTCTAAATTACCCAGCTCTTTTATTTGGCCATGCCAATAATCTACAAGTGCATGCTTATAGTGCGCGCAAAATAATTGTCGCTGCTGAGTAAATACACACACACCTTTATTTACATTTAATACCTGCACACTTTTAAATGTGTGTGTAGCGCTCTCATCAGTTAACAGCTGCGAGGGTATACTATGATTAAAATGTGCTGCTTGTTGTTCACTTACCCCTTGATAAAATGCATTGACATCGTGATAACTTGAAGCGCTTTGTTTAGGCTGAGAAGCCCTCCCTGCACTGGCTCCGCCTGAGCCCATAAGATTAGAGGAAGGACGACTAGAAAAGCCACTGCTTTGTGAATCTATTGGCTGCAACGGTGACTTAGGGTAATCATACCCTTGCTGAACTGTCTGGTTATTAGCTACATGACTTGGCTGCTCAATAAACGCTGAGGATTGGTAATCGTCTGTGGGCGCTTGATTAGTTGCAAATTCACCTTGTAAAGGCACAACTACTTGCTTAATCGCCTGCAATATAAAATCGTGCACTAACCGGCCTTGATGAAAACGCACCTCGTGCTTAGCGGGATGAACATTTACATCTACCTGTCGTGGGTCAATATCAATATAAATAACAAAACCTGGAAGCTCTTGCGCGCCACTTACTTCTTCAAACGCCTGACGAATAGCGTGTAAAATTAGCTTATCGCGCATCATGCGGTTATTTACATAGGTATATTGCGTGGTATTTGCTGACCCCACCGGCAATACCCAACCATGCAGCTGTAAACCACTTTCACCAGATTGAATATGTAATCCTTGCTCGGCAAACGCTTTACCTACAACTTGCGCAACCCGAGTAATAGCTTGATCAGGATCGGTTTTAGCACGGTACTGCCTAACCACCTTTTGGTTATGCGTCAGTGTAATCGACACATCAAAACGACTCAGTGCAATACGTTTTATCAGCTCATCTATGTGGCTAAATTCGGTTTTTTCGGTGCGTAAAAACTTGCGCCTTGCTGGGGTGTTAAAAAATAAATCTTTAACTTCTATTGTTGTGCCATCTGGGTGAGCTACGGGCTTTACTTGCACATCCATATCGCGGCCCTGTGCAAACGCTTGCCATGCGGCATCTTGTGCTTTGGGCTTTGAGCAAAGCGTTAAACGCGATACCGAACTAATAGATGCAAGCGCTTCACCTCTAAAACCTAAAGAGCAAATGTTTTCTAAATCATCAAGCGATTTAAGTTTACTTGTTGCATGGCGTGAAAGCGCTAGCGTTAACTCATCTTTACCAATACCTGAGCCATTATCACGAATACGAATAAGCTTGTGACCACCACGCTCTATATCTATTTGCACACGCGTAGCGCCGGCATCTAAGCTATTTTCTACCAGTTCTTTAACCACTGAAGCCGGGCGTTCAACCACTTCACCTGCCGCTATTTGGTTAGCGAGTCGTGCAGGTAATATTTCAATACTCATAAGGCCCCTAATACATGTACAGGTTTAATAAGCATCAACTCTGCGGTATGTCCAGCTCTTGACCTATGAACAAGGTGTTTGAGCGTAGTTGATTAACTTGTTTTAATTTGGCTACCGATACGCCATAGCGACTCGCTAATAAGCTTAGCGATTCACCTGGGCGAACTTTATGCTTTGTTGGATACTGCGATTTAAGCTTTGCAAATAACGAATCATCAGGTGGGTTTTTTAAGTAATAATTTTTTATAGACGTAAACATGGCTTTTGCTAAGCGTTCTTGGTGGTTAGCGCTTTTTAACATACGCTCTTCACGGGGGTTAGAAATAAACCCTGTTTCTACCAAAATAGATGGAATATCTGGCGACTTTAATACAGCAAGACTTGCATGTTGTGGATCTTTTTTATGTAATTTAGCTACTTTTTTTAGCTCTTTGACCACTTCTTCGGCCACACTAAGCCCTGTTTTCATTGAGTGGTCCATCGACATATCAAGCAGGGCTTGCGCAAGGTATTTTTCGTTAGCGGCATCTTTAATTACATCGGCTGCACCACCTAAAAGCTCTGAGTGTTTTTCTTTATCTTCTATCCATTTACCAATCTCAGAATTAGCGCGACCCAGCGATAAAACCCATACCGAAGCACCGTTAGGCCCTGGGCTGGTAAAGGCATCGGCATGAATTGACACTAAAAAGTCGGCTTTTTTCTGGCGTGCTCGGCTGGTGCGGGTATTAAGCTTAACAAAGTAATCGCCACTTCTTACCATGCGCGAAATCATGCCACGTTCGCCGTCAATCATACGCTCTAAACGTTTAGCTATTTGCAACGTAATGGTTTTTTCATACGTGCCTGAGGGACCAATAGACCCTGGGTCTTCTCCACCGTGACCCGCATCAATTGCAATAACAATGTCTCGTTCTTGGCTTAACTGGCGCTTTTTAGCTGCTTTTTGGGCAGGTGTAGTGCTTACTGCGGGTTCACTTTTATTATACAAATCCACAACTAGCCTGTTTTTGTACGGGCCAGTAGGTGCCAATGCAAAAATAACCGGCTTAATGGGCGCAGTTAGCTCAAAAACAAAACGTACGCTTTGCTTATTTTTAGGCTTAGAGTAACGTAATTTGCTAACAATTTTATGCTTAGAAGGAATATTCGGTAATACTTTTAACCCTTTGGTGTTTTCAAGGTCTACAACTAAACGGCTTGGGTTTTTAAGCATAAAGTAGCTGAAATCGGGCTTGTCATCTAAATCAAATACCACCCGAGTGCTATCTGGTGAGGGCCACACCCGTACACTATTAATTGTATTTTGTGCCCACAGCGGCAGGCTCATAGCGAAAGCTATGAAACAAATAAAAAGTTTAACTACACCTCGATTCATTTTAACTACCATTGCCTTAACTATTTATTGTTATGAAAGTGAATACATTGATCCACTATTAATTTATTCACCAAGGTTTAGGCTATTGAGTTTTTCAACAATTGCTACTCCACGCTCACTAGCACTGTTTATTGCAATTTTACGCTCATCACCAACATAACTTAAGGTAATATCTAAATCGGGAACGGGTATAAAGTCGCCGCCTTTTTCTGGCCACTCTACAACACAAATAGCCTGCTCAGAAAAGTAATCTCTTATACCCATGTATTCAAGTTCTTCAGGATCGCCTAACCGGTACAAGTCAAAATGATACACATTAGCACGTACCAGTTCGTATGGCTCTACCAGCGTGTAAGTTGGGCTTTTTACCTTACCTGAGTGTCCAAAGCCTTGAACTACACCACGCGTAAATGTTGTTTTACCTGCACCTAAATCACCGTGTAAATAGATCACTGCACCTTGCTCTATAATTGCAGCCAGTTTGTTACCCATAGCTACTGTGGCAGTTTCATCATGTAGGTGAGCTTTAAAACTACGCGTCATGGTTACCTCAAAAATTTACTAAAAGCGCATCTTTGCTAATCATACCAGAATATTTCTTGAAGGCGATAAATTGGCGTTTTAGGCATAAAAAAACCGGCCTAAGCCGGTTTTAATTAACTGTGGCTTTATAGCCCTAGTTTTTTCTCAAGGTAGTGAATATTTGTACCACCACTTTGGAAGTTTTCGTCTGCGAGAATTTTCTTATGTAATGGCGTATTTGTCTTAATGCCATCGATAACCAATTCGTTCAACGCATTACGAGCACGGGCAATTGCTACATCACGGTTTTCACCGTAAGTAATAAGTTTACCAACCATCGAATCGTAATGTGGAGGCACTGTATAGTCAGCATAAATATGGCTATCCCAACGAATGCCTAAGCCACCTGCAGGGTGAAAACGCGTAATTTTACCAGGCGACGGGATAAACGTTTCAGGATCTTCTGCGTTTATACGACACTCAATTGCATGCCCGCGAATAACTACGTCATCTTGCGTGAAAGACAGCGGTTGCCCTGCAGCAATTTTTAGCTGCTCTTTTATTAAGTCAACACCGCTTACCATTTCTGTCACTGGGTGCTCAACTTGAATACGCGTGTTCATTTCAATAAAGTAAAATTCGCCGTTTTCGTATAAAAACTCAAACGTACCCGCACCACGGTAACCAATTTCGATACATGCACGTGTACAGCGCTCACCAATAAATTTACGCACTTCTGCCGTTATACCTGGCGCAGGCGCTTCTTCAACTACTTTTTGGTGGCGACGTTGCATAGAACAGTCACGCTCACCTAAATGAACAGCATTACCTTGTCCATCCGCAAGTACCTGAATTTCAATATGGCGAGGGTTTTCAAGGAATTTTTCCATGTAAACCATGCTATTACCAAAGAACTGTTTTGCTTCTTGTTGAGTAAGTGCGATTGAATCAATTAATTCAGCTTCGCTACGTACTACACGCATACCACGGCCACCACCGCCACCAGCGGCTTTAATAATTACCGGGTAACCAATGCGCTTTGCAATTTGCATGTTGCGTTCTTTGTCATCCGATACTGGACCGTCAGAACCAGGTACACATGGTACACCGGCTTTGCGCATTGCATTGATTGCCGATACTTTATCGCCCATAAGACGAATAGTGTCGCCTTTTGGACCAATAAATACAAAGCCGCTTTGCTCAACTTGGTCAGCAAAATCTGCATTTTCTGAAAGAAAACCATATCCTGGGTGAATAGCTACAGCGTCTGTTACTTCAGCAGCCGCAATAATACGCGGGATATCTAAGTAACTTTCAGAGGCTGGAGGTCTACCGATACAAATGGTTTCATCTGCAAGTAATACGTGCTTAAGATCGCGATCCGCCGTTGAATGCACAGCAACCGTTTTGATCCCAAGCTCTTTGCAGGCGCGCAATACGCGAAGTGCTATTTCACCTCGGTTTGCAATGACTACTTTATCTAACATAAGAGTTGGCCTTTAGGTTACTAAATTATTCAATGATGAATAGAGGTTGATCAAATTCTACTGGTTCGCCATTTTCAACTAAAATAGCTGTCACTGTACCGGCTTTATCTGACTCAATTTGGTTCATCATTTTCATTGCTTCAACGATACATAATGTATCACCTACTTTTACCTGAGAACCTACCTCTACGTATGCTGGCGCTTCTGGCGAAGCCGCTGAGTAAAATGAACCAACCATAGGTGATTTAACTTGATGGCCTGCAGGCGCTGCAGGTGTAGCATCGGCTTCAACGGCTGGCGCAGCTGGAGCTTGTGTTGGTGCAGCAGGCGCTGGAGCAGCAAATTGCTGTGGTGCGTACTGAGCGTAAGCAGGACCTGCGCTCATGTTGTTACGGTTAATACGTACTGACTCTTCACCTTCAGTGATTTCTAGCTCAGCAATGCCTGATTCTTCTACTAATTCGATTAGCTTTTTGATCTTGCGAATATCCATGAACGACCCGCCTATAAGTTTGTTAGTTTAAATTAATTCGAGTTTTGCAACCGGCTCACGGCAGCGTTCAATGCTGCGTGGTAACCCATTGCACCTAATCCACATACCACACCTTGCGCCACATCAGAAAAATACGAATGATGACGAAATGCTTCACGTGCATGCACATTACTTAAGTGCACCTCAAAAAAAGGAATATCAACGCTTAACAATGCATCACGTAAAGCGACGCTAGTGTGCGTAAATGCAGCAGGATTAATAATTATGTAATCAACTGCCTGCCAAGCATCGTGTATTCTTTCAATAAGGGCTTGCTCACTATTACTTTGAAAATGCGTAAGCTGAACATCTAGACCCTCTGCGGCAGTCGTTAGTTCGCTCATAATTTCACCAAGAGTGTGCAAACCGTATTTTTCTGGCTCACGCTTTCCTAGCATGTTTAAATTTGGACCATTTATAACTAAAAGTTTAAATTTTGCAGCCATAATACGCGATATATCCTCTAAGTAATGAGTAAAGCCGTTGCGAGCTAATTTTGTACACTAAAGTAAGTATAAAAAACAAAAATTGCAACAAATTCTCACGTTAGCCAACTATTATAGTCAGTTCGATGTAAATAGCAGCAAAATACTGGTCTAATCTCTGGAGGTGTAATAAATATGACGTAATTGGGGGCAAGCCACTTGGTAAGCCCAAGCGGCTAAATTGCACTATTATTGTGCGCTGGCGCGCACTGCAGCTAGGTGGGTGGCAAAATCATCGGCGTTTAAAAATCCTGTAACGCGCTCTGAACTTAGCTCCTGCCCTTGGGTGTTAAAAAACAAAATACTGGGTAAACCAAACACAGTAAACTCTTCCATTAGCTCAATGGTGGTGTCATCACTTTGCGTTAAATCGATTTGAATTAACTGATAGTGACTAAACTCGCTCTGTACTTTGGCATCTGGAAATGTGTAATGTTCAAACTCTTTACATGCCACACACCAATCGGCGTATAAATCAACCATCACCAGTTTGCCTTGCTGATTAGCTTCAGCAACAGCGTTTTTTAGCTCGGTTAAATTAGCCACTTGTTTAAACTCATTACTTTGCTGACTAACCTGCTCAACCTGTTGCTGCGGCCAAATAACGTTTTTAGCTAATGTAAAACCAGTAACTACTAAAAATGTAGCACTAAACCAAAGCGCTGTTTTAAGCTTGCTTTGTGGCTGCGCACTTTGCCAATAGTGTAAATAAACAGCCGTTGCCAGAGCTAAAATACCCGCCAAAAGTAAAATAATGTCCGCACTAATTATGCGCTCTAATAAAATAAGCGGCACTACAAGCATAATAAAGCCAAATAATGTTTTAACTTGCTCCATCCAACCGCCCGCTTTAGGAAGCAACTTTCCTCCAGACGTACCAAGTAATAAAAGCGGTAGGCCCATTCCTAAACTTAATACGTACAGGGTTAAACCACCGACAAGGTAGTCACCACTTTGGGCTACAAATAACAGCGCAGCTGATAACGGTGCTGTGGTACAAGGTGATGCAATTAACCCCGACAACACCCCCATTAAAAACACACCGAGGTAATTGCCGCCTTTTTGGTTATTACTAACTTGCGTTAGCTTGCTCATCATGGCGCTGGGTAACTTGATTTCATACCAGCCAAACATCGACATTGCGAGCAATACAAACAGTAAACTAAAACTAATAAGTACATAAGGGTGTTGTAAGTACCCCTGCACTTGCCCGCCTAAAGCCGCCACTACTAACCCTAATGCAGCATAAGTAAGCGCCATACCTTGTATATATACAAACGACAGCGCAAACGCTTTTTTAGTAGATAGATTTTGCTGTCCTGCAATTAAACTCGATAAAATAGGAAACATAGGGAACACACACGGTGTAAACGCAAGCCCCACCCCAACAGCAAAAAATATAAGTAAATTGGTTACTAAACTTTGACTTGCTAATCGCTCTGTAAAGCCTAAGTCTTGAGTGGGTGTGTTATTTTGGTTACGTGATGAGTCTACAGAAGGAGTTAATGCGCTTAATGTATCACCGGTATTAGCAGATGGCTTGTTACTTTGCGCTTGTTCTGAGGCAATAACGCTTAAAGGAATGCTAATCACCTCTGGCGGGTAACACAGCCCTGCTTTGGCACAGCCCTGATAACGCACCTTTACAACAGCACCCTCTGTAACATTACTGAGCTTACTTATAACACTTACACTATTGAAAAAAACTTCGGTTTTGCCAAAAAACTCGTCTTCAATTATTTCGCCAGTACCGGCGTCGCCTACCTTTATGTTGGCACCTTTGGCGATAATTTCTATTTTCTTTTTATAAAGGTAATAGTCAGGGGCTATATCCCACCCCACAAATAAAGTGCTACCTTGCTGATCAAAATCAAATACAAACGCTTGGTCTACGGGTAAAAAGGTTTGCTGTGGCGGGGCAAGTAAATCACCTAGCACATTATTGGTGTTTGCCTTTACCGGAAGCGCCAGCAAGCTAACCAATAATAAAAAGAAAAGCCGCATTAATTTAATACCTCATCCATCCAATGAAAATAAGCCAAATTACCAGTGGCCACATCAACCACCTGAATTTCGGGTACTTCGTAACTATGTAAACTTTTAATGGTTTCAAAAACATCATTCATTTTTTCTGATTTTGTTTTAATCAGTAGTTTTGCTTCTATTTCTTCGGCCACATCGCCTTCCCACATATAAACTGAGGTCATATTTGGTAAAATATTTACACACGCCGCTAATTTTTGCGCTACAAGTGCTTTTGCTAAAGTGCGCGCTTCAGCCTCATCTTTGCACGTGGTAAATATCAATTTAAATTGCGTAGTCATAATTAACCTTTACTAATTTATAGGGAACTAATGCAATAGTATCTGATAGCTAATGTAATGTGTAGGCGATGAATAATTGTAGATATTAAGCAATTATTAATCACTTTAAGCTCAACCTTGAAAATAGACCCTTTCACCCTCACTTATATTTCATTCACTCTTTTGAGTGCCATTATTTAGAGAGCCCTATGTTTAGATTTTTATTTGTGTTGTTTATTATCATTCCTATCATCGAAATTGCGCTACTAATACAGGTTAGCGATGTAATTGGTGGGTTTGCGACTATAGCCCTAGTGATTATTACGGCTATTTTGGGCGCCAGAATGGTTAAACAACAAGGTATGGGTGCATTACAAAATGCACAAAGCCAAATGGCCCAAGGGCAAATGCCAGCTAAAGAATTATTTACCGGTATTTGCGTGATCATTGCGGGTGTTTTATTACTAACCCCAGGCATTATGACCGATGTATTCGGCCTACTATTATTAACCCCTTCAATACGCAACAAACTGGCTGCAGGCCTTGCAAGTCAGGCAACGGTGCGTATGAGCACAGGTGCACAACAAGGCGCTTCAGCCTTTACACAACACCCACACTCGCAGCAAGAACAACAGCATGTAAATAAACCAACGACCATTGATGGCGAATATGAGAGAAAAGATTAAAAATTTATCGATTTTTCTCTTGGAATTTTACACTCTACCCCCATTAATGAATGCAAATTAGAAAAGCTTTTTTCTGTACTGTTCAGAAACTGTTAGGAGAACTAAAAAAATGAACATTCGTCCTTTACAAGATCGCGTAATCGTTAAGCGTCTAGAAGAAGAAACCAAGTCTGCTGGCGGTATTGTATTAACTGGCTCTGCAGCTGAAAAATCAACTCGCGGAGAAGTTATTGCTGTTGGCAATGGTCGCGTTCTAGATAACGGTGACGTTAGAGCTTTAGAAGTAAAAGCCGGTGACACTGTGTTATTTGGCTCATATGTTGAAAAAACTGAAAAGATCGAAGGTCAAGAGTACCTGATCATGCGTGAAGACAACATTTTAGGCATTGTAGGCTAACCCTACTTTTCGTTTAACAAACATTTAAGAATTTAGAGGAAATTAAAGATGGCAGCAAAAGAAGTACTTTTTGCAGGTGACGCACGCGCTAAAATGCTAACAGGCGTAAACATCCTAGCAAACGCAGTAAAAGTGACCTTAGGTCCTAAAGGCCGTAACGTAGTACTAGATAAATCATTTGGCTCTCCAGTGATCACCAAAGATGGTGTATCTGTAGCAAAAGAAATCGAACTTGAAGACAAGTTTGAAAACATGGGTGCACAAATGGTGAAAGAAGTTGCATCTAAAGCAAATGATGCAGCGGGTGACGGTACCACTACCGCAACTGTACTTGCACAATCTATTGTAAACGAAGGGCTTAAAGCGGTTGCAGCGGGTATGAACCCAATGGATCTTAAGCGCGGTATTGATAAAGCAATTATCGCTGCAGTAGAAGAGCTTAAAGCGCTATCTGTACCATGTGCTGATACTAAAGCAATTGCACAAGTAGGTACTATTTCAGCTAATTCTGACAAAGAAATTGGCGAAATCATTGCTAACGCAATGGAAAAAGTAGGCCGTAACACAGGTGTTATTACTGTTGAAGAAGGTCAATCATTAGAGAACGAACTAGATGTTGTAGAAGGCATGCAGTTTGACCGTGGTTACCTATCTCCGTACTTTATCAACAACGCTGAAAAAGGCGCAGTTGAATTAGATAACCCATTCATTCTACTTGTAGATAAAAAAGTATCTAACATTCGTGAGCTACTACCTACATTAGAAGCCGTGGCTAAAGCAAGCAAGCCACTATTAATCATTGCTGAAGACCTAGAAGGCGAAGCACTTGCAACGCTTGTAGTTAACAACATGCGTGGTATTGTTAAAGTATCAGCAGTTAAAGCCCCTGGTTTTGGCGACCGTCGCAAAGCAATGCTACAAGATATCGCCGTACTAACTGGCGGTACTGTTATCTCTGAAGAAATTGGTTTAGAGCTTGAAAAAGCAACTATCGAAGACCTAGGTACTGCTAAGCGTGTAGTAATCACTAAAGATGATACAACTATCATTGATGGTGCGGGTGAAGAAGATGGCATTAACGGCCGTGTTGCTCAAATTAAAGCACAGATTGAAGAAGCAACGTCTGACTACGATAAAGAAAAACTACAAGAGCGTATGGCTAAACTTGCCGGCGGTGTTGCAGTAATTAAAGTAGGCGCAGCGACTGAAATTGAAATGAAAGAGAAAAAAGACCGTGTTGAAGATGCATTACATGCAACTCGTGCAGCGGTTGAAGAAGGCGTAGTACCTGGTGGTGGTGTTGCTCTAGTACGTGCTGCTAGCAAGCTAGTTGAGCTACTTGGCGACAACGAAGACCAAAACCACGGTATTAAAGTTGCACTTCGTGCGATGGAAGCCCCACTTCGTCAAATCGTAACAAATGCAGGCGACGAAGCATCTGTTGTAATCAACGCAGTTAAAGGTGGTGAAGGTAACTACGGTTACAACGCAGCCTCTGGCGAATACAACGATATGCTTGAAATGGGTATCCTAGATCCAACGAAAGTAACGCGCTCTGCACTACAATTTGCAGGTTCGATTGCGGGTCTAATGATCACTACCGAAGCAATGGTTGCTGAAATCCCTAAAGAAGAAGCTGCAGCTGCCCCTGATATGGGTGGCATGGGCGGAATGGGTGGTATGGGCGGCATGATGTAATCATCCTCCTTTAAGCACCTTGCTTATATAAAACCCAGCTTCGGCTGGGTTTTTGTTTTTTAGTACAAGCCTATTGTTATTGCTTAATTTATCTCCACATCTATACCATGAGTTATTGGATTAAAGGTAAAAGGATTTGCTTAATAATAATGAAATAATCACCTTCTTTGTTTTGGTACTACTTATCTCAGGGTTAGTGGTATTTATTGCCTGGATTATGCTTAAGCTCGTTATATGGGGCAAGAGCATGTCTAAAGGAGCGTATTTATTTTTAGCGTTTTTTCCACTAATTTCTCTTATGCCTATCCCACCCCCTACTTATGAGAATGTTCAAAAGGCCAAGCAAGAGCAGCGTAAACGCAAAGAGGACTCAGGTGACGACCCTACTAATGAAGATGAGTAAACCAGTTTAGCTGCGTAAATTAAAACACTTTTTAAGGATGCTCTAAGGTTTAAAATCGAGTGAAGCCTTATATTGCTAGCCCTACATGCAAAGCCAATGTATAACGTACAGCTTCCCTTAAAATAAGCTTTGATAAACAGTTACCTATACTATTCAACCCTGTATTGATATGTGAAAATACACCGACATAAAACAACTTTAGGTTTTTAGTTATGCCAAAGCAGCATATAGGTAGTATTGCTCTTGTTGTAAAAGACTATGACGAAGCAATCGCATTTTATACAAAAAAGTTAAGCTTTGAATTAGTGGAAGATACGGATTTAGGTGATGGTAAACGCTGGGTGTTAATAACCCCACCCAACTCAAACGGCACACACATATTACTTGCACAAGCCACAGAGCCAGAGCAGTTTAACGCTGTTGGCAATCAAGCAGGTGGCCGCGTATGGCTATTTTTAAATACTGACAACTTTTGGCGCGACTACGAAAGCATGCTAGAAAATGGCGTAGTATTTCATGAGCTGCCTCGTAATGAGCCTTACGGTACGGTGGCCGTGTTTGAAGATCTTTATGGTAACAAATGGGATCTTATTCAACAGAGCTAAATACTTAGTTGGTTAACGACCTGACTATTTGAAATAAATCCGAGGGTAGCATGCCGCGCTGCCCTTGCTCTTCAGCCGCAACCTCACCAGCTCGAGCATGGAGAGTTACCCCGTATCGTGCTGCTTCGTCGATACTAAGACCTTGAGCAAGCAATGCACCGATAATACCTGTCAGTACGTCGCCACTCCCTCCCACGGCAAGTGCTGCATTGCCATTTTCACACACCCAAGTGCTTTTACCATTATCAATTAAAGATCCAGCACCTTTTAATATGCAAGTAGCGTTATACCGTTTTGCGCATAATCGCACGCTATCAAACCTATTTGACTCTATTTCAGAGGTATTTTTGCTAATGAGCCTAGCCGCCTCACCAGGATGCGGAGTAAGAACACATTGAGCCAATGTATAAGCACTTGCATTTTCAGCTAATAAATTAAGTGCATCAGCATCAAGTACAAGCGGCGTATTGTGCTCTTGGCAATAGTGCATTACTGTGCAAAACGTTTTTTTAGCCCATTTATCCTGCCCAAGTCCAGGACCAAGTACAACACAAGTTGCCCACTCTAAAGCCTGCTCAAGGTTTTCACTCATGACCATTAATTCTGGCCTACCGATACTTATTGGCATAATAGAGCTTTGGTGCGTATACACCTTCACCATCCCCGCTCCTGCTCGAAGCGCAGCTTCACTGCTTAGTCTGATTGCTCCCGCAGTACCTTGGTTGCCCCCTACGCATAATAACTTGCCATGATTGCCCTTATGGCTATTTAAAGCCCGAGAGCCCAAGCGATTAAAGCTGTCTATATTTATTAAATGAGCACAAGGTGAAGCGAGCTGACTAAAAGTATCTTCAATTGCTAATTCATCGAGAATCAACTCACCGGCATGTTGTTTACCTGTCCCTGTAGAAAGGCCTTGTTTAATCGCAATAAAAGTAAGCGTTTTTGTAGCCTGAATAGCTGCGCCTAATACTTCACCTGTATTTGCATCTATCCCTGAGGGAACATCGATACTTAAAACAGGCTTTTCGCTTTGGTTGATGGCTGTAATAATCTCACAATATTTTTCACGAACAGGTGAATTAAGGCCAGTACCCAGTAATCCATCTATTACACAGTCGCAGCAATCTAAGTCACTCTTAGTAAACTCGTTAACTATGCCACCAGATTCAAGCCATAACTGCCTCGCTTTAGCAGCGTCACCACTGAGCGTTTTATTAGGGTCTATAGCGTAAACTTTAACCTCTGAACCCGAGTCCTTAATTAAGCGCGCTGCTATGTAAGCATCACCCGCATTATTGCCATTACCTGCAATAATTAAAGTAAGCTTAGCGTTAAAAGACTGCCACTGCTTGTATACGGACTCCCCCGCTCGCTGCATTAAAGTAAATAAATCTATTCCACATTGCTTAGCCGCCTCTCCCTCATAGGAGCGAACCTGCTCTTTCGTGTAAATATGCCTTTGTTTATTTAACATAGAAACTCGCCATAAATAAGTGTGTAGATCCTCTATAACTATAGCTTGGGATAAAAGAGCACTTTTCAATAGTGGAAATACTATTCACAAAGAGGCGCTGCGCTTAAGAGACGCTCCGCTTTAGAGAAGGAAATGCTGAATATTACTTTCCTTCAGACGTAAAAAAACCCAACTATTGCTGTAAAGGCTTTCTCGTATTTGGAGCCTGGCGATGTCGTAGTGCCCACAGCGATGGAGAGACACATAGCGAAGTACTCTTAATGTTTTTTTAATGGGATTCACTGAGCACTGAGGTGGTCGTCGCGTTCTTTTACCCGTGGGTTTCCTGATACTCAACCCACGCTACAAAGTATTGGTTGACGCTGTGCAGCTGA
>NZ_PNCU01000030.1:0-32414 GCF_005886915.1 Pseudoalteromonas sp. S3776
AGTTAATAGCTAGAGTAGATAAATACTTAGAAAATTAAAAAATATTATCAGAGTTTTCCAAATTTATGAGGTGACACTTAGCGCGTAGCGTTAAAGTTAAATCACCTTGCGCAAAGGAAAAAGTAGCACGATGTGCGTGTCATTAATCCTTTGCACCTAATTTGCTTGGTAACCATAGCGTTTTGGACCCACCTGACCCCATGCCGAACTCAGTAGTGAAACGAAACAGCGCCGATGATAGTGTAGCATTTGCTATGTGAAAGTAGGACATTGCCAGGCTCCAAATTCAGTCGAAGGACTTAAAGCTTAATAAATAAAAATAAGAAAATTGAACCGAATTTTCTTGGTAACCATAGCGTTTTGGACCCACCTGACCCCATGCCGAACTCAGTAGTGAAACGAAACAGCGCCGATGATAGTGTAGCATTTGCTATGTGAAAGTAGGACATTGCCAGGCTTCAAATTAAAGAAACCCGTTACAGCGATGTAACGGGTTTTTGTTGTCTGGGGTTTAGTAAATAGCCAGTACCCCATGCCGAATTCAGTAGTGGCCGCATCTGCATGCCGCGGTATCTGTATTCTATTCATCAAACAAAACAGTTCTAAGATGAGCCTGACCAATGATAGTGTAGCATTTGCTATGTGACTCTCTACCGCTGTGGGCACTACGACATTGCCAGGATTCAAATTAAAGAAACCCGTTACAGCGATGTAACGGGTTTTTTGTTGTCTGGGGTTTAGTAAATAGCCAGTACCCCATGCCGAATTCAGTAGTGGCCGCATCTGCATGCCGCGGTATCTGTATTCTATACATCAAACAAAACAGTTCTAAGATGAGCCTGACTAATGATAGTGTAGCATTTGCTATGTGACTCTCTACCGCTGTGGGCACTACGACATTGCCTGGATTCAAATTAAAGAAACCCGTTACAGCGATGTAACGGGTTTTTTGTTGTCTGAGGTTTAGTAAATAGCCAGTACCCCAAGCCGAATTCAGTAATGGCCGCATCTGCATACCGCGGTATCTGTGTTCTATACATCAAACAAAACAGCTCTAAGATGAGCCTGACCAATGATAGTGTAGCATTTGCTATGTGACTCTCCACCGCTGTGGGCACTACGACATTGCCAGGATTCAAATTAAAGAAACCCGTTACAGCGATGTAATACCAATTCGCAATAATATCTAATCATTTTGCGGGGCTAAACGTGTCGCTATCTGCGTTAAAAAATTCTCATTTAGAACAACTAAATAGCGAATTTTTTGCCTTATTATCAACACGTTTTTCCATCCTCAAAATAGATCACTTACTTATGCGGATTGGTATAACGGGTTTTTTGTTGTCTGGGGTTTATAAATAGCCAATACCCCATGTCGAAGACGGTCTCAGTAATGTCCGCACTTGTACATCCTTGAATCATAACATTCGTATCCTTTTAGAAAGCTTAACCATTTTATGCAAGATTACGGCACACATCATGCTGAGTGTAATCGGGTTTAATGCCCCGTAAATAATTAACCATTATTGCGAAGCGGTATTACTTAGATATAGAAAATACCACTTTGTAAATAAACATTAAGTTCATGCTTATCTGCTATTTTATTCATGTAACATAACTAGGCGTGCAGAAGTTGTGCGTGTTAAAATCAAATTTTTATAATGCCAAAATAGAGGTGTCAATTGCCCACTGCTGACTACCAAACTGTTCTAGATGAAATAGCGCACGAAGTGCGCCCTTTGTTATCACAAGGTAAGGTTGCAGACTACATTCCTGCACTTGCTGAGATTTCTAGCGAGCAGTTTTCTATTGCTATTTATACCACTGATGGTGAAACCATTTGTGCGGGGGATTGCAGCAAACGTTTCACTATTCAGTCAGTTTCTAAAGTGATGACACTTACAATGGCCCTGCAGCGCTATGGTGATGAGCTATGGCACCGGGTAGGCAAAGAGCCCTCTGGAACCGCGTTTAACTCTCTTACACAGTTAGAGTTCGAAAAAGGCGTACCACGTAATCCTTTCATTAATGCAGGTGCGATTGTGACGTGCGATGCTTTGTACAGTCGATTATCTGCACCTCGCCACTCAATGCTTGAAACGTTTAGGTTACTCTCAGGTAATAGTGCAATAGTGATTGATAAAAAAGTGGCCAATTCTGAGTACGAGTTTAGGCATAGAAATGCTGCAATGGCGCATTTAATGAAGTCGTTTGGTAATTTTGAGAATGACGTAGATGATGTACTTTGGTCTTACTTTAATTTTTGTGCAATCGAACTTAACTGTATTGAGTTAGCTAGAGCGTATAACTTTTTAGCAAATAAAGGCGTTGATTACAGCTCGGGTAAACGTGTTTTAAGTAGCCGTCAGAATAAACAACTAAATTCGCTTTTATTTACTAGTGGCTTGTATGATGCAGCAGGAGATTTTGGCTACAGAGTAGGTATGCCGGGTAAGTCTGGGGTGTCAGGCACTATATTAGCAGTATTACCGGGTAAGTTTACGGTGGCTGTATATTCACCTGGGCTTAATGAATTTGGTAATTCGGTAGCGGGGATAGCAGCATTAGAGCTGCTATCTAAAAAGCTCGATATTTCGATTTTCTAAAATACCGCAATAGGGAGTACGTATAGCTCCCTATTTATTGGTCCCAATACACTTGCTCTAGGCAGTCTTCGCGTTCTGGTAGGCCACGAGATAAACGCGGCGAGTGCTGTACTAATACCTCGTAGCTCGCGCGGTTAGCGTATTTACTAATTTGTGCAAGAGAAGAATAAGTAATGGCCTTTTGTTCGTGCTTTGCTGAATTGGCGACATTTAATTTATGATAAACGTTTGCTGATAAATCGTGTAACACGGCAGCCAACGCACAATCGCCAGCACCATTGGTATTTTTGATTGAATCAGGCCCACCCATGAATGGCGCAGTGTGGCTATAGGCTTTTACCGGGTTTTCGCAATCGGATTTTTTCATTGCGCGAGAAAATTCATAGCGATTGAAATCGGCAATTGCCCCCGGTAATAGTGGATACTCGGTTGCCCGTTTAAAGCTTTCATCAACATAACCGGCCATAAATAAGCCTTTTTCGCCGGCGGTACAAATAACCAAGTCGACCCAGTCAAGTGCCTTGTCTGCGGCTAATAGTGGGTCTTCAAAGCCAGTAATTGCCAGTCCTTCTTCTTCGTTCATGGCGAGTATATCGACATGCTCGTTTACAAAGTTAGCCCACCAGGTTGGATCTTGTTCAATTAAAAACTTAGTGCCCAGTGTTAAAACTACCGGTACTCCTGCATCGTTAGCGTATTTAACTGCTTGTAGGGTTGCTTCAGTCATTGTTTCATCACCCTGTGTACGCATCAGGTAGGCGCTGATCACAAGGGCAGAAGATTGCTCGATTAAGTGTTTATCGATAGACTCAGGCTTTAAATGATTCATTAAACCAGCACTAATCGCGAATGTACGCTCGCCAGTTTCATCAATTAAGGTAAAGCAACGGCCAATAGGCCCATCTACAGGTTGTAAATAGTCTAAATCAACGCGACTCGATGTGTTACATAAAAAGCGATAGGCATAGCTGCCTATTTTTATGTTTTCACTCATAACACCAAGCAATACTGAGCGATCGTCTGCAAGTACTGAGTAGTTATGCATTGTGTTACCAATGGTGCCACCCGCAAACTCGTAATCAACCATATTGTTTAATTTTAAACGGTCGTATAGGGCGTTGGTAATATCGCTATCAATAACTTGCGACATACCACGGCGAAGTTGAAACTCGTCTAAAAAAGCCTGATCGACTTTGGCTTCAATATCAACAACGATCTGATCGATTCCCGTAATGTAACTACGCTGTAATCGCTCAGTGGCGTTTAGTTGATTAGTAAGTGGATCTTTAGCTTCCACTGGAAAATAATGTTTATGTCTGCGGCGTCCAGGAAATTTCATTTGCTACCTGTGTTGTGAGCTAAATAAAAAAAGCGTGAGATTATAGCGTAAATCACACTCTATGAGCCACGATAAACCACATTATTTTGTTTTATTTTTGCAATAATTTATTCAATTTCGCATTTTAAACAAGCAAATTGATATAATAGCGACAGAAAATTTATTTAAAGTAAGTACTATGAACGATCTTAAAAGCGATGAGTATTGGATGGAGCAAGCATTGGTGTATGCCAATAAAGCGCAGCAATTGGGCGAAATTCCGGTGGGAGCAGTCCTTGTCAAAGACAACACACTTATTGCTGCAGGGTATAATCGTTCAATTACTGATAACGACCCTTCTGCGCACGCTGAAATGATTGCAGTGCGGGAAGGAGGAAGAGCTTTAAATAATTACCGTTTAATTGATTGCACCTTGTACGTTACGTTAGAACCGTGCTCTATGTGTGCTGGGCTGTTAGTGCACAGTAGAATAAAGCGTTTGGTGTATGGTGCGCCCGATGCTAAAACGGGCTCGGCTGGATCTATTATGAACTTATTGCAAGAGCCGAGGCTGAACCATCAGGTAGAAGTATTAGGTGGGGTGCTTGGACAAACCTGTGGTAGTACTATTTCGGCGTTTTTTAAACAACGCCGAGAGCAAATTAAAGCGGCTAAAAAAGCTGCTCGTCAAATTAGTGGCTAGTTAGCAGCCTCTGAGTCTGCTTCTATCATTTGCTGCATAGCAAACATACGACGACGCCAAATAATTTTTTTATGTAAGTTACGTAGCATTATACGACGTCTGGTGGCTGTCGAATGAATAATATTGCGTTTTAGTTTTTGTGTGCGTCTACGTTTTAGCATGTGTTCTCCTAATGCGTGAGAGTGAGAAAGGCACAAGATATATATTAAAAATCAGGTAAATATACTATAAACACACATTAGTGATCATTTCATGACAAGTAAACAGATTTTTAATTTAGTTATCGCAGTGGTTAATCTTGAAGGAAAAATTAGCGCTCATTAAAACGTAAAGTTAAGTGTGTAATGCTCACATTTAATGTTTAACATGCATGAGCAGCCAATTAAAAAATGTAAATATAAACCCTTTACTGAGACTGCTGCGTGTTATTTTCACTTTGCTTACTTTTTTCTTCAGGTGAAAGCGAAGGGGTAGGCTCGGTTTTATCGTTGTTTACAGGCTCTTTGCTTGGCTGAGCCGCTTTTTCAACTTTAGGTGTTTCAGGCTCTGGCGCTAAGGCATTATTTTCATCAAGCCAAACAAGTGCATCGTAATATCTGCGAATATTATCAACATATTTTACCGCAACATCGCCACGCGCATAACCGTAACGGGTTTTACGGTAATAACGTTTTTTGATTAAAAGTGGTAAGCGCTTTTTAACATCGGCCCATTTATCAGGGCTCGCCCCTTGTTGTTCGGTAATAATGCGCGCGTCGTTAACGTGCCCCCAGCCTACATTATAGGCTGCCAGTGCAAGCCAAGTTCTATCAGGCTGCGGGATTCTATCGGGGATGCGTTTAACAAGCTTAGCTAAGTATTTAGCGCCACCGCGGATGTTTTGCTCTGGCTCTAGTCTATTAGTCACGCCCACCTGTTTAGCAGTACTACGTGTAAGCATCATAATGCCTCGTACACCCGTAGGCGATTTAGCACGTGGGTTCCACATAGACTCTTGATAACTAAGTGCGGCAAGTAAGCGCCAGTCTAGGCTGCCTGCATACTGCTCAAACCAAGGTCTGTATGTGGGGAGTGTTTCTTTTATAGCCTCTATGTATGCAAGCGTATTAACGTAGTTGAATTGGCGTACGTGTCCAAAGTACTTTTCTTCAAGCACATACAATTGGTTACTTTGCTTTACCTCACCAAAAAAAGGCACTAGCAATGCATAAAGCGAGTCATCTTTTGATTTATTCAGTATCCAGGCTATGGGGTCATTTCGGGTAACTGAAAAGCCAATACTTAAATTAGGGTGGTAACGTCTAAATAGTGAAAGCGTGTGTGAGTCGGCGAGGGTGTAGTCTATTTCGCCATCAATAACGGCTTGTAAAAGCTCCTCTTCGTCGAGCTCTTCGGTTTCTTGCCAGGTTAAATCTGGGTTGCTCTTTTTTATTTTTTGTAAGGTTAAAGAGTGGCTACTTTTGGCTATAACGGTAAAGTTTCCATCCAGGTCGTCAAATTCACGTGGGCGAACTCGACCCTGTTTATAAACCAACTTTTGGCTAATTGTTCTGTAAGTGGGGCCATAGCGGTATTGTTGTGCACGTACTTTGTTGTAGGTAAGGCCTGAGGCTATTAAATCTAAGTCACCACTTTCAAGGCGCTCAAACATATCGGATAAATTAAAAAACGGCACTATTTCTAGCTCAACACCCAGGTAGTCGGCAAAGGCCTGAGAAAGCTCGTATTCAAAGCCTTGCTCGCCCTGCACGGCTTGGTAGTAGTTGCTGGCACTGGCAAGCGTACCTACACGTATTTTATTTTGTGATTTAATTTGGGCAAGTTGAGTTTGTTGCTCCTGCATATTACAGGCGCACAACAACATAACTAAAGTGATGATAATTATTAGCTTTTCTTTCAACATTAACCGCCCCATAAAGCTCATACCCCGTTATACCAAAACTTCACTATGGCGTCACTTAGCGTTTAGCTTTTATTGGTAATTTTGCAGCTGTTTATATAAATAAAAAGTTAATTTTCTGAAAAGCGCAATTTGGAGTTAAAACTGAGTGCTACTTAGACTATAATGCCCGCCTAAAATATCGTTCAATCCCTAACCCCGGATGAAATTATCTATGTTGATCCTTCGTGGTGCACCAGCACTTTCAGAGTTCAGAGTTAATAAAATTTTAGCGCGTTGCAAACTATCGCAACTTCCAGTCACCAATGTATATGCCGAGTATGCACATTTTGCCGATTTAACCTCGCCTTTGAGTGTTGATGAGCAAACTAAGCTTGAAAAGCTACTTACTTATGGCCCAACTATTGCCGAGCATACCCCAGCAGGCACACTTATTTTAGTTACACCTCGCCCTGGCACCATTTCACCATGGGCATCTAAAGCAACCGATATAGCACATAACTGTGGTCTTAAACAGGTTCACCGTGTTGAGCGCGGTATTGCTTATTACGTAGAAGGTGAACTAAGTGCAGAGCAACTTGAGCAGGTAGCGGCTTTATTACACGACCGTATGACTGAGGCAACGCATAGCGAGCTTGCTTCGGCAGCACAATTATTCCGTAACGACTCGCCTCGTGAAATGTCATCAGTTGACATTTTAGGTGGCGGGCGCGAAGCATTGGCTGCTGCAAACGTTGAACAAGGTTTTGCGCTTGCTGATGACGAGATTGACTACCTAGTAGAAAACTTTAAAAAGTTAGGCCGTAACCCTAACGACATAGAGTTATTTATGTTTGCCCAAGCAAACTCAGAGCATTGTCGTCATAAAATATTTAACGCTGATTGGACAATTGATGGTATTGAGCAGCCTAAATCGCTGTTTAAAATGATCAAAAATACATTTGAGCACAATCCTGAAAATGTACTGTCGGCGTACAAAGATAACGCAGCAGTAATGAAGGGCTCAAAAGCGGGTCGCTTTTTCCCGAATGCGCAAGGTGAATATGCGTATCATCAAGAAGACATAGAAATTTTAATGAAGGTAGAAACCCATAACCACCCAACAGCGATTGCACCATTTTCTGGTGCGGCTACAGGCTCGGGTGGTGAAATTCGTGATGAAGGCGCAACGGGCCGCGGCTCTAAGCCAAAAGCGGGTTTAGTTGGTTTTACTGTTTCTAACTTACGTATTCCGGGTTACGAGCAACCGTGGGAGAGCGACTTTGGAAAGCCTAACCGTATCGTAAATGCCCTTGATATTATGATGGACGGTCCTTTAGGTGGCGCGGCATTTAATAACGAGTTTGGCCGTCCTAACTTATTAGGGTACTTCCGTACCTACGAAGAAAAAGTAACAAGCCACAACGGTGAAGAGGTGCGCGGTTACCACAAGCCTATTATGCTTGCCGGTGGTTTAGGTAATATTCGTGCTGATCATGTGCAAAAAGGGGATATTCCAGTAGGTGCAAAACTTATTGCACTAGGTGGCCCTGCAATGAATATTGGCTTAGGCGGCGGTGCAGCATCAAGCATGGCATCGGGTCAATCTAACGAAGACTTAGATTTTGCATCTGTACAGCGTGAAAACCCAGAAATGGAACGCCGTTGCCAAGAAGTGATTGATAAGTGTTGGCAACTAGGGGATAAAAACCCAATTGCCTTTATTCACGATGTAGGCGCCGGTGGCTTATCTAATGCATTCCCTGAGCTTGTAGATGATGGTGGCCGTGGTGGTAAATTCCAACTACGTGATATTCCTAACGATGAGCCGGGCATGGCCCCGCACGAAATTTGGTGTAACGAATCGCAAGAACGTTATGTGTTGGCTGTTGCTGTTGAAGACTTTGATCGTTTTGAAGCCATTTGTAAGCGCGAACGTGCGCAGTACGCAGTAATAGGTGAAGCCACAGAAGAGCGCCACTTAACTGTTGCCGACAGCCACTTTGATAATAGCCCTGTTGATTTACCGCTTGATGTATTACTAGGTAAAGCACCTAAAATGCATCGTGATGTAACTTCAAAGCAAGTTACCGGCAAGGCAATTGATGCAGAGTCAATTGATATAGCACAGGCGGCTCAGCGTTTATTACGCTTACCGACAATTGCAGAAAAAACATTTTTAATTACCATTGGCGATCGCTCAGTAACCGGTTTAGTAGCACGGGATCAAATGGTGGGTCCTTGGCAAGTACCTGTGGCTAACTGTGCAGTTACCGCAGCAACGTACGACACTTACCACGGCGAAGCTATGTCACTGGGTGAGCGTACGCCGGCTGCACTATTAAACTACGGTGCATCGGCACGTTTAGCTGTGGCAGAGTCACTAACCAATATTGCCTGTGCCAACATTGGCAGCCTTGAGAACATTAAGCTTTCGGCTAACTGGATGGCTGCAGCCGGTCACCCGGGTGAAGATGCAGGCCTTTATGAAGCTGTAAAAGCGGTAGGCGAAGAGCTTTGTCCTGCGCTTGGTTTAACTATACCTGTAGGTAAAGACTCTATGTCGATGAAAACGACATGGAAAAACGAGGATGATGCAACTGAGCAATCGGTAACGTCGCCCTTATCACTTATTATTACTGCCTTTGGCCGTGTTGACGACGTGCGTAAAACAGTGACTCCGCAGTTACGTACTGATAAAGGCGATACATCACTTATTTTAGTTGACTTAGGTGCGGGTAAAAACCGAATGGGTGCATCAAGCCTTGCACAGGTTTACAAGCAGCTTGGTAATGTTACGCCAGATGTTGACAGCCCTGAGCTACTGAAAGGCTTTTTCAATGCCATGCAAGCACTTGTAGCAGATAGCAAGCTACTTGCTTATCATGACCGCTCAGACGGTGGTTTATTTACTACCGTAACTGAAATGGCATTTGCAGGGCACACAGGTGTGACTGTTGATTTAGCTGGTTTAACAGGGACAGACCTAGAAGCACTTTATAACGAAGAGCTTGGCGCAGTAATTCAAGTTGCTAACAGCGATTTAGAGGCCGTAAATGCTGTATTTGAGCAACATGGTGTGGCTGCAATTAGCCACGTGATTGGCTCGCTTAATAGTGACGATAGCATTGTGTTTAACCGTGGTGAGCAAACAGTACTTAATCATACTCGTACTGAGCTTCGTACAATTTGGGCCGAAACAACGTACCAAATGCAAGCACGTCGTGATAACCCTGATTGTGCAAAGCAGGAGTTTGATGCCAAGTTTGATGCAAAAGATCCAGGCTTAAACGTAAAACTTAACTTTGATTTAAACGAAGATATAGCCGCGCCGTACATTGCAACGGGCGCTAAGCCGCAAATGGCTATTTTACGTGAGCAAGGCGTTAACTCGCATTTAGAAATGGCTGCTGCGTTTAACCGTGCTGGTTTTGCCGCTGTTGATGTACACATGAGCGATATCCTCGAAGGACGTTTAACCCTTGAGCAATTTAAAGGCTTAGTGGCATGTGGCGGTTTCTCTTACGGTGACGTATTAGGTGCCGGTGAAGGCTGGGCTAAGTCTATATTGTTTAACGATATGGCACGTGAACAGTTAAAAAACTTCTTCCACCGTGAAGACACCTTTAGCTTAGGTGTGTGTAATGGTTGTCAAATGTTATCAACGTTGAAAGAGTTAATTCCGGGGACTGAGCATTGGCCACGTTTTGTAACAAATAAGTCAGAGCGTTTTGAAGCACGCTTTAGCTTAGTAGAAATACAAGAAAACCCGTCAGTGTTCTTCAGTGGTATGGCTGGGTCGCGTATGCCAATTGCTGTATCACATGGTGAAGGCCATGCTGAGTTTGCAAATGATGCTGCCACTCAAGCTGCGCTTGACAGCGGCACTGTTGCGGTTAAATTTGTAGATAACTACGGTAACCCGACAACACAATACCCGGCTAACCCAAATGGTTCACCAGAAGGTATTACCGGTATTACCTCTACTGATGGCCGTGCCACTGTAATGATGCCGCACCCTGAGCGTGTATTCCGCACTGTTGCTAACTCGTGGCACCCAGATGAGTGGAAAGAGGATAGCCCGTGGATGCGTATGTTCCGCAATGCACGTAAAAATGTCGGTTAAAAACGCCATATACAAGTTAGATTCATAATCTAGCTGTAAAATAAAAAAGGCTGCACTGTGCAGCCTTTTTTGATTGCGTAGATTTAAAATTACGATAGTTTGTAATACCATTCCGCATAATTAAGTGATCTATTTTGAGGATGTATAAACGTGTTGAAAGCAAGGCAAAAAATTCGCTATCTAGTTGTTCTAAATGAGAATTTTTTAACGCAGATAGCGACACGTTTAGCCCCGCAAAATGATTAGATATTATTGCGGATTGGTATAAGGTATGAATAAAAGCTTATAAGGATAGTATGTTAAAGCGCGTTAGTTTAATTATGGGTGCTGTATTGCTAAGTATAGTTTTGCTTGGCTATGTATTTCGTTTGCCACTATTACAATGGGCTGTAGCACCTGCGCTTAAAAAAGCAGGCGTTACTTTAAGTTGTCTAGACTTTTCGCTTACGAGTGAATTAAATGTGCACGTACAAAAAGCGTGTTTAAGTTATCAAAATCAAGAGCTTGTTGTTACAGGCATTACCGCAAATACACGCCATGTTGAAATTAAGCAAGCGGCGCTTAATGTCAATCCGTTTCCACAAAGTGATAAAGAAAGCAGCCCTGCAACAATTTTAGATTTAGCCCTTCCTGAAAAAAGGCCAACAATTACAGTTGAGCAACTAAGTATAAACAGTGCGCTTTTAAAGCGCCCGCTTGTGCTAAATATTACCGAGCCTAAGCTTAACCACTTTGTAGTCAATGGTGATTTAAACGCAAGTGCAACGCTTTACAATAATAAGGTACAAGGGCAGCTTAAAGTTAATGATGAATTACTTAAACAGTTACTTAAAACCGATAACGCGTTATTAAATGGGCTTAACTTTGATTCAGCGCAGGCATTTAGCTTTAACGGAGTAGAGGCAAGCCTTACTGGTGAATTACAAGCCCAGTATGACTATAAAATACAAAGCTGTGATATAACAAACAGCTCCAAAGGTGTGCTAAGTGCTACCTATCATTTAAATAGCCAAAACCTTGAGCTTGACCCAAGCACGCTTAAAAACAATGTAAAACTTAGTAATAACTGCCAAACTCTTATTCCTGAAAGTGCCTACAAGTCATTTGCTGTAAAGCAGCTACCACTTAATTGGCAATGGGCTTTAGCTAAACCAATTAGTGCTGAACATAACACTCTATCTTTACCGTTAATAACGCTCAAAAGCGCAGAGCAAGCCAAGCAAAATATAGATATAACGTTTACAGATACGTTTATAAATACGGCTGCGCCATTACAAAGTGCGCGCACGCAGCTTAAAGCGCAGCTACACACTGATGATATAAAGGCTGTAGTGCTAAATATGCAGCTTGAAAACGCACAACTAAGTGGCAATTACGATATTGCGCTTAACGCCTTGCCCGAATTTTTACCGGCTGAGGCTAATAATGTAAAAGCCGCAGGCGACTTTACACTTACTCAACTCATTGACTCTAAACTCGTAGGTAAAGTAAGTACTACATTTAGCTTTGACAAAGCCGTTGCTTACGGCACTACTATTAATGCTTACACAGGTAAGCTAGTGGCAAATATGAGTGAAAAGCTCGATGCAAACGTGGTTTTAAAAAGTGATCTTAAAAGCGCTCAATACGATGAGTATAAGCTCACTGGTATTAACAATACCCTCAGTGCAAAGGCAAACTTAGGCGTGGGTGAGTTATTTGCTCATTTATCAGCGAATACTCAAATAAGTACACTGACAAGCCCCAGTATTGATTTAGAAAATATAAATGTAGATTCAAAAGGCTTGCAAAGCAGAGCGCTTAAAGCGTCTCATCATGTATTTGTAAACGGTATAGAGCTGGTGGCTAATCACCATGTTTCAAAAGTAGCGCATCCGTTTGAAGTGATTATACCGCAGCAAAGTGTGCTTTCGTTAAATTCGATTATTAGCCAATTTGAGCCATTAGCTCAACTCACTCAAGGCGAGTTTGGCGGGCGTATTAGTGGTGATGTTAATTTACAAAAAGCCAATTTTAATTTAACCGTTGGTGATACCAGCGCGCTTTACAACGATTACTTAGCTAATCAGTTTAGTACGCAATTTAGTGGGCAGTACGATTCAGGGCAGCTTAATGTTGCCCCTACTACCTTTAACGTAAATGAATTAAGAGCGGGCGCGGTAGTTAATAATATTAATGGCAAAATAGAAGTGGTAAATAATAGTGCGCAAGCCTTTAATATAGTTGGCAATGTGTTTGGTGGGGTATTTGAATTAGATAAATACTCGCTTTTAAAACCGCAGCAAACAGCACATGTTACGTTTGAAAATGTTGATGCTAGTAAATTAATAACGCTTGACGATAAGTCGGGTATTACCCTCACCGGTAGGCTAAAAGGGTCGTTGCCATTTTATTTTGATGAAACAGGGGTTGAGGTAAAAAATGGTAGCCTAGCCAACCAAGGCCAAGGGAAGCTTATTATTAGTAATAACGAAGCGTTTGACGCCGTTATGCGCCAGCAACAAGAGTTACAACCTGTACTCGGCTTACTCAAAAATCTTGATATACAAAAGCTTAACAGTACAGTGGCGCTTAAAAGTGATGGCTGGTTAAACTTAGGTGTTAACTTACAAGGCTTTAATGAGCCAGAACAGCAGCAAGTGAACTTTAACTATAACCACGAAGAAAACGTGTTTACGCTACTAAGAGCGCTAAGATTAAGTGACGAAACAACGCAAAAAGTTGAGCAGCAATACGCTAAAAAAGGAAACTAATGATGAAAAATTTGTTGAGCATTAAGGCTATTATTGCACTTGCTGCTATCAGCGCTTTGAGTGCATGTACCCACAGAGTAGAAGTGGCAGCGAAAGAGCCGATAACGATCAATCTAAATGTAAAAGTAGATCACGAAATTCGAGTGAAAGTAGATAAAGAACTCGATAATTTATTCAGTGACGACAGTGAATTATTTTAGGAGCTAAATGATGACTATAAAAAATAAATTAAGTATTGCCGCTCTAGTAAGTGCAGTATGTTTGTCGTTTTCGGCGTGGGCTATCACTTTAGATGATGCTAAAAACCAAGGCTTAGTGGGTGAAGATAGCTCAGGTTACTTAGGGCTTGTTGTACAAAACAGCGAGGCAAAAGCAGTGGTTGAGGAAATTAATGCTAAACGCAAAGCACAGTATTTAAAGCTGGCTAAAAAGAACGATTTATCACTGGCGCAAGTCGAAGCACTCGCAGCAGCTAAAACAATCGAAAAGACCAAAAGTGGCCACTATATTGAAGTGAATGGGAACTGGGTTAAAAAGTAATACAAGCAGCTAAACATATTACTTAAGAACCGAGCGTTTAGGCGCTCGGTTTTTTTATGTTTGCTAAAAGTTGCTGCCAAAAGTCGATGCCTTTTCGCCTTGCAAGCTTTATATTGTGTTCTGGTATAGATTCAGGCTCATTATAGTTATCAAGCGCTTCGCTCATACTCAGTTCGCGTATTAAATGCAGTGTAGGGTAGGGTGCTCGGTTGGTGTAATTTGCCGCATCATCTTCATCGCTGTCGGCAAATACGTAATCGGGGTGAAAATTAGCAATTTGGTATTTACCTTCAAACCCTTGCGCTACCAGTAAGGCATTGGCTAAATCAACTAAATCTAAAAAGTCTTCAAAATCGCTAAAGCCGTTATCAAACAATATTAATGTGGTTTCACGCTCGGGGTTTTGATCAAGCCGCACACACTGATCTAGCATGTCCATGACAGCGTCATCAATTTTATCTGCTGGGCTAAGCACATAATGAATACAGTTGTTTTCTACTTCTTTACGGGCAAATGGGCAAAAGTTATATTTTACAATAACAGAAGATACCCACTCGCGGGTTTGGGTAATTGCTTGATGAGTCATGCTTTTGGCTCTAAATACTGATTTATAAGGGTCAATGTTTTTTTAATGGCGCCTTGGTTTTTTACTACACATTGCTGCGCTTTAATCCCCAAACTTTGGCACGCTTTGGTGTTTTGGCTTAAATTAATTAATTGTTTAGCAAGCTCGTCGGTATTTTCAACAACAACGGCCCCTTTAAGTTTAATTAGCTCAGGGTATACATGGTCAAAATTATATGTATGCGGGCCTGTAATAACACCAACTGAAAAAGCAGCAGCTTCAAGTGGGTTGTGCCCACCTCGGCGAATTAAACTGCCGCCTATGTAACTTACATTCGCTGCGCCATATAAACACTGTAGCTCGCCCAATGTATCAGCTAATAGCACGTGCTCGTTTTGATAGTTATTGTCGCTGCGACGACTAAAACTAAGGGCGCTTTGAGCTAACGTCTCGGCTACTTTATCAAACTGTTCAGGGTGGCGCGGTGCAATAATTAAAAGGGCATTAGGGTATTTTTTTAATAGCTGCTGATGAGCGTTTAATATCATTTCGTGTTCTAGCGGGTGAGTAGAGCCTGCCACCCATACAAAACGTTCTTTGGTTTTATACTCGGTTTTAAGATTTGCAATTTTAGTTAGTTGCTCATTGCGTGGTGTAATGTCGAACTTTATTGAGCCTGTAACATGGCTTTTAAAAGAGGGTAAACCCAGTTCTATAAAGCGCTTAGCATCATTTTTATTATGACTTGCGAGCACTGAAATTGAACGCATAATTAATTGCGTTAACCCTGCCACCTTTTGATACCCTTGTTGCGATTTTTCACTCAAGCGAGCATTAAGCACCAATACCGGAATATTTTTTTTATGGCTTATGGCCATTAAATTAGGCCACAGCTCAGTTTCTAAAATACACAGTGCTTGTGGATTTATGCGCTTTAAAAATCGAGCACTCGAACCTGCAAAGTCTATAGGTAAATAACAACACGCCACGGTATGTTTAAATTGTTCGCTAATTTGCGCACGCCCGGTAGGCGTATTACAGGTAATAAGGATATTTAATTGCGGGTGTTGTATTTTAAGTGCTTTAATAAGTGGCGCTGCTGCAAGCACCTCACCTACAGAAGCGCAGTGGAACACAACCGGTTTAGCGCTATTATTAAATAAGTGTTTGCTAATAAAACCAAAGCGCTCTTTAAAGTGCGCGCGGTAGCCTTTATTTTTTTTACCTCTTAGTACATATAAGTAAAATACAATCAGTGGGCTAATTAAAATTAAAGCGAGTGAGTAAAAAATGCGTGCCATACTGAACTTTTATTAAGGTAAGTGGCGCTAGTTTAACGCGAAAGTGATAATTTCTGAACATGTGAAGCACGAAATTATAATTCAGTTCAGCTATATTCCCATAAAATACACACAACTAAATAAAACTATGGAATAATGGATTTAATTTTTTCCTGCCATTTCAGTTCCTAGAGGAATTTTTCATGTCAATTATCGATTCTGTGGCAACAAGCTACGTTGAAAGTTTAAACCGTCATCAAGCCTTATTTGAAACGATGGAGGCTTATCATCAAGAGTCTATGCAATTATTAGAAGCGTGCCACAGTGCATTGCAAGCTGGTGGTAAGGTTATTTGGTTTGGTAACGGTGGCAGTGCAGCTGATGCGCAGCATTTAGCAGCTGAGTTTGTAGTGCGTTATAAATTAGAGCGTGGCCCATTAGCTTCTATCGCACTCACTACAGATACCTCAATCCTGACTGCGCACAGTAACGATTACCACTTTGATACGGTATTTGAGCGCCAAGTTCAGGCTTTATGTAAACCTGAGGATTTAGTGATTGGTTTAACAACCTCAGGTACCAGCGCCAATATTAATCTAGCGCTTGAAGCGGCTAACAAAATTGGCGCGTTTACGGTTGCCTTAACCGGACGCGAGGGCGGTAAAGTAAAAGACATTGCTAAATTGCCCATTATTATAAAAAATGATGAAACAGCCCGTATCCAAGAGGCACATATGTTTATTGGTCATTGGTTGTGTGAAGCCATCGATATGGTTGTTGCGGAGCAGCAGTAATGGATTTATCGCTATTAAAAAACTTATCTAAAGCGCGTATTTTAGTTGTCGGTGATGTTATGCTAGACCGTTACTGGTATGGCGATACAGGACGTATTTCGCCTGAGGCACCGGTACCGGTTGTAAAAGTAAGTAAGTTTGAAGATAAAGCAGGTGGCGCTGCCAATGTGGCAAAAAACATTGCTAGACTTGATGCAAAAGTAGGGCTACTTGGTTTAATTGGTGAAGATGAAAGCGGGCAAATTTTAGAAACCATTTTAAAAGGTGAGAAAATAAGTTCTCAACTTGTGAGTGTTTGTGATTTACCGACTATTTCTAAAATGCGTGTTATTAGCCGCCATCAACAACTTGTACGCCTAGATTTAGAAGAAACCTTTAGCGAGCAGCATAGTCAGCTGTTATTAAACCGCTTAGAGCTAGTACTTGATGAATACGACTTTGTGGTATTTTCCGATTACAGCAAAGGCTCGTTAAGCTTAATTAAGGAGATGGTGAGCATTGCTAAAGCCGCAGGTAAAACTGTACTGATTGACCCTAAGTCGCCCGATTTACACTTATACGAAGGCGCAGACTACATTACCCCAAATTTACATGAATTCAATTTAGCAGGTGGTAAAACAGGCTCTGAAGAAATTTTAGCGCAAAGCGCCCGTGAACTAATTAGCAAAAATGGTATTAAAGCCATGCTACTTACACGCTCAGAGCAAGGTATGTCATTAATTAATGCCGATGAAAAACATGACTTTGCGGCTCAGCAGTTAGAAGTAAGCGATGTAACTGGCGCAGGTGATACCGTAATTGCAACTTTAGCTGTAATGCTTGGAGCAGGTATGGCCCCTAAAGATGCAGTAGAAATTGCTAATTTAGCCGCCGGTATTGTGGTAAGTAAATTGGGTGCGGCAACAGTGTCACCAGAAGAGCTAAGCCAAAAGCTTGGTCAATACTTACACACCAATGGCGAGCACTACCAAACGCCGTTTGACGATGTACTGCAACATATTGAGTTTGCTAAGCAAAACGGCGAAACGATAGTGTTTACCAATGGCTGTTTTGATATTTTACACGCAGGCCACGTGCGCTATTTAGCACAAGCCAAAGCGCGCGGAGATAGACTCGTTGTTGGGCTAAACAATGATGATTCAATTACGCGTTTAAAAGGCCCTGAACGCCCGATAAACCCACTTGATGAGCGCGCAATGGTGTTAAGTGCACTTTCCTCTGTTGATTGGGTCATTCCATTTGGCAGCGCTGAGGAAAACGACACGCCAGCTAAATTAATCGAGCAAATTAGCCCTGATATTTTAGTAAAAGGTGGCGATTATACTGTAGAGCAAATAGCAGGGGCCGATCATGTCCTGCGCCATGGTGGAAAAGTAGAAGTACTGACGTTTTTAGATGGTTGCTCTACATCAAAAGTGATTAGTAAAATAAAGCAGTGATATAGATATTTGTTTCAAATAAAAAGGGTTGAAAACTGCGTTTTCAACCCTTTTTATTATTACGCATACAATTTTTTAAAAGTTATATTCGTACTTAGCAAACGCTGAGGTGTCGTTTTCAGCGCCATCATTGTTTGATGCAAAAGCGCCAAGCGTTAAGCGCCCACCCATTGCAAGTTGCCTGTAACGAAGCTCAACTTGTTTTGAGTTATAACCAGTTTTGGTAATTGTATTACCTAAGTCTGGGTTGTTAGGGTAGCGATCGCGATTATCGCTGTTGTAATCAACGCTACGCAGCTTTACTTGCCAATCATCACCATTTGAAAGTTGGCCAAGTAGTGTTAACACGACTGACTGTGCATCGTTATCATAGGTTGAGCCAATAGTGCGGCCATGGTAACGATAGCCCGAATTATAATCTGAGTGTTCGTAGTAGCAGTTTTCATTGGTTGATTCGGCCGAGCACGATACACCTGTGTCTATGTATTCAACGTTAACGAGCACATTTTGATTGTAAATGCGCTGCGTAGTTTGTACGCCAAATAAGTATGCTCTGTCGGCGGGTTTAAATTGCGAGCTGGCATCTTCGCCAATTGTACTTGCGTAGATGGCATAAGGATGACTAAATAAAGTGTCAGACCAACGCACATCTATGCCAGCAAGCTGATTACCGATTTTAGACTCTAGAGAACTATCGCAATTTTCATTGCCATCAATACAATTTGTTTGCCCAGTAATTACATCAATGAAATCACCTGCCGAGCTTGGTTGGCCTTCGCCAGCCCACTGTGCAGACCAACTTAAAGCAACCTCTAGTTGCTGCATTGGACGAAAGTTTAAACGGCTACTCCAAAGTAATGCATCAGGAATAACGCGGGTTGATTCTAACTTTGCCATTTGCGCGGTAAAGCTCCACTGGCCAAGCCAACTTAACCAAGGCGTTTCAAACGCTGTGCTTTGCTCACGGGTTACACTGAGTGCTGGCAGTGGCTTTGCATTACCCGACATAATTAAACTGTTATCAACACCTGGGCCCCAAAACTGCTCTATGGCACCGGCTCTAAAAATCCAATTGCCTAAGCGGTAGGCTAAGTAGCTATCGTCAAATGAGGTATCGTTACACTCTTCAAGTGCTTGTTCGTTAGTGGCTATATCATCGGTTGTTTTGCCCTCAACCAAGCATTGTTTACCATCGTTTCGGTAATTAACGGCTACCTTTGCTGCAAAGTTATCGCCAAGGTAAGCGTAGGCTGCTGAAAGCTCAGACTCCTGTGTGTTGGTTGCTCCAAAGCTGGTGGCTATAATTGGGTCTGATGCAGCAAACGCTGAGAGTTGTACACTGTGCGAGCTACTGTTTTCTGACTTATAACGATGTTTTACACGAAGTAATGCATCTTGCAGGCTGGGAGATAAAAGCTCAAGCTTGCTCGATTCTAACTCCCCAATAAAACTTTTCCACATTAGCGGGTAGGTGGTTACAGGCGCTAAAATAACACCGGCATCAGCCAGCTGTTGTATATCGGCTCTGAGTCCGTAATCGTCTGGCTTTACCCAGGGCTCTGCCGTTACTGATGCGCTCATAGCGCAAAAAAGAGAAGAAAGTAGAAAAATTCTGTTTCGCAAAGTTCAGATCCTTGTGATTAAGATTGCGGCTAAGTTTACCAATCTAGCAAGGCTATTGCAGTAAATAATCTATTTTATGGCGTTAAATTTGTGTATAAAAATGTAACCTAGCTATCGTAAAAACAATGGGATTGGTATACTGCTGCGCAAATAGGAAATAGAGAATGCAATGAGCAACAAACGACTTTTATTCATACCCGTATCATCGCCACAAGGAATAGGCGAATACATGCGCTCGTTGTTGCTAGCTCAAAGCTTAGAAAGTGAATGCCCAGGTTCACTTAGTATCCATTTTGTTTTAAATAAACACACTGCCTACGCTAAAAACTGCCCATTTGATGCCACCTTGCTTGAGCGCTCTGCAACTAAAGAGCGCGATAAAGTGTGTGAAGTTATCGCTGATTTTAAACCCGACATTGTTATATTTGACTGTGCAGGGCGCGCAGCTCACATGAAAGCGGCCAAAAAAGTGGGGGCCAAAGTGGTGTTTATTTCTCAACATGCCAAAAAAAGAGCGAAAGGGTTAAAGCTTAACCGTATTAATTTAATTGATAGCCATTGGGTGGTACAGCCCGATTATTGCATTGAACCTCTGAGCTGGGCTGAAAGAGCTAAAATAGATATGTTTTCTTTGGCTATGCCTAAAAATGTGGGCCCTTACATAGCATTTTCATCAGCGTGTGATACCAAACAGGTGTTAAAAAAATATCAGCTTGATGAACAAGGCTACTTTATTGTGAGTGCAGGCTCTGGCGGCCACATGCTAGATAACCAAAACTGTGCAGATGTATTTTTTGCCGCCGCAGAGCAGGTTTCATTACAAACAGGGTTAAAAGCAGTGGTGGTATTTGGCCCTAACTATAATAAAGCGTTGCCAGTATCAAATGCGGTTTTAAATTTAAATACGCTAGAAAATAGTGAGTTTTTGTCGCTTATGGAACAAGCAAAGTTCGCGTTGTTAAGTGCTGGCGACACCCTATTGCAAGCAATTGCGGTTAAAACACCTGTTGTAGCCTGTGCTATTTCAAAAGATCAAACACAGCGCTTAGCAAGTTGCACCACAACCGGTGTGGTAATTAAAGCGAACTTTGAAATTCAAGACATAGTAAATAAAGTCAGTGCTTTGCTAATAGAGCCTGATTTTAACCAGCTTTTAGAAAAATACGCTTTGCTTGAAAGCACGCATAGCTATGAAGAAATAACGCAAGGGGTTAAAAGCATGCTAATGGTTGCCGATAGATGAATATAGTGATTGTAATAGATTCATTAGCGGGTGGCGGCGCCGAAAAAGTGATGTTAACCCTTGCTCAGCAGTTAGTAAAAGCGCATAGCGTGACTATTTTATCGCTGGCTAATAAATATGAATACACTATCCCTGCGTGTATTAAGGTTGAAAGTTTATTCAGCGATAAAGCCACTAAAGTGGATCGTTTTTGGAAAATAAATAAAAGTGTTGCAAAGCTAGAAGCGTGGTTTAATAAAAAACAAAAACAAACTTGCCCCATAGATTTAGTACTTAGCAATTTAGACAGAAGCAATAACTTATTGGCTAAAAGCCAGATTAAAAATGTTCACTTTGTTATGCATAACTCTGTTAATGCAGAGCTTGCTAGGCAAAAAAAATTAGGCCCGTTATCTTATCACTACCTTAAAAAGTCAAAGCAAAACTTAAACGGAAAATCTTTGGTGTGCGTGTCTAAAGGGGTAGAGCACGAAATTACTCAAGGGCGTTTAATTAGCCCAAGCGCCATCACCACTATTTATAACCCCTTTAATTTAGAAGATATAAAGCGGCTCTCAGATGAGGTGAATGCGCAAATTCCGCAATCGCCGTATATTATTCATGTAGGGCGGTTAGCTAAACAAAAGCGCCATGATATTTTATTTGCGGCATTTGCAAAGCTTGATAAAAAATACAAATTAGTCCTTCTATGCAATAAGCCTAGCAAAGCATTTAAGCTTGCCAAAGCGCATGGTATTGAGGAGCAACTTATAGTGCCTGGGTTTGAACAAAATCCGTATAACTGGATAAAGCAGGCCGAGGCGTTAGTTTTAAGCTCTGATTTTGAAGGGCTCCCCACTGTGTTAATTGAAGCACTCGCTGTGGGTACGCCAGTGGTAAGTACTAACTGCACGTTTGGGCCGAGTGAAATTTTAACAAACGATTTAGCCAAATATTTAGCACCGGTAGGGCATAGCGATGAGCTAGCAGCTAAAATTGAGCTGGTTTTAAACACTAAGCCTAATGTAGCTAATGCCGATATTTTACAAAAGGTAACGGCCGACCAAGTTGCTAAGCAATACCTAGCTTTGTGTGGTTAACTGGCTTTTATAAAGCGTTAATAACGTTTGCCAGTCATTATCTTGCCAATAAAATGCGTTGTTGCGTCCTCGCTCTTTTAAAAATGAGCGCTCTAAACGGGCCATATTACTTTGTTGCCACTGTTTATTTAATGGTTTTATTTCACCGCGATCAAAGTCGATAATATACACTTTGCCCGTTTCATTAAATAAAATATTATTTATATTTAAATCCGCGTGATACACGCCTTTTGAGTGAAAGAGAGCCACAGTACTGGCAATGCGCTCTAGCTCATCGCCCGTAAGTGGGCGTTCAATTAAAATATCTAGCAGGCTTTTAGCCCCTTTTACAGCCTCAGTAATTATATCACCACGATAAATTAAGCCTGTGGTTGTTACTTTAGCGGCAATGGGTTTTGGCACATTTAAACCAAGCTCAATAAGCGTTATCATTAAGCTGAACTCTTTATACACGCGGGTGCTTTCAAGGCCAGGGTAAAGGTATTGATCGCTTAATAATTTACCCACTAAACCACCTCGCCAGTAGTGTCTAAGTACAGCGGTTAAATTATCGTGTTTAAAAAACCAGGCTGTGGCACGGCCTTTTTTAGCGCCGACTATTTTATTTTGTTGTTGCCAGTAATCTGCATCAAACCAATTTAAATCAACCTCGTTAGTATAATCGGGGTGGCTTAAAATAGTGTGTTTGCCTTGCGTTAGTGTTTTAAACATAGCTCGTAAAAGTAATTTAATAATACGTGTATATTAACGTGTTTTATAGCGCAGCATAAGTGCTTGCATTAGCGCGAGTATAATTTAAGATCGCAGTCTATTATTTAAAGCCAAATGGAACGCATGACTCAAGTGCCTAATTACTCCTCAATTTGTATTTTAAGACTCTCTGCCATTGGTGATGTGTGTCATGCTGTTAGTGCTGTACAAGCAATTCAAAAAGCACACCCCAATGCAAAAATAACCTGGGTTATGGGCAAAGTAGAGGCCATGTTGCTTGCCGACTTACCTGGGGTTGAGCTGGTGGTTTTTGATAAAAAACAAGGTAAAGATGCACTTAAAAAATTAAAACATTCTTTTAAAGGGCAACAGTTTGATGTGCTACTTAATATGCAAGTTGCATTAAGAGCTGGCTTTGTTGCGCGCTGTATTCCGGCTAAAGTGAAAATAGGCTTTGATTGGGCTCGTTCAAAAGAATTACACAGCTTGTTTATAAATAAACGAATAGCCCCACAAAAAGAAGCGCATGTGTTAGAGGGGTTTAAAGGCTTTGCGCAGGCCATTGGTGTTAAAAACTATTCACCTACCTGGGATATGCCTTATACCTTAGCGGATGAGAGAAAAGCAGATGAGTTGTTAGGGCCTGCGTATTTGTCAGGTAAACTATTGGTGATATCGCCTGCGGCCAGTAAAGCCCAGCGCAACTGGCTGCCTGAGCGCTACGCAGCGCTTGCTGATTACGCGCATGATCAGGGCTTTAACGTGGTACTAACGGGCGGCCCAACTGAGCTTGAGGTTAATTTAGCTAACCAAATTATAAAACACAGTCACTGCACTATTTTAAACCTAGTAGGTAAAACAAAACTTAAAGAGCTGCTATGTGTGCTTAAGCGCGCTGATATAGTACTCGCCCCCGATACCGGCCCTGCACATATGGCGGTAACGGTAAGTACGCCGGTTATTGGTTTATATGCGCATTCTAATCCTGCACGTACAGGCCCTTATTTATATCAAGACTATGTAGTTGAGGTATATCATCAAAACCTGCTAAAGCAAACGGGTAAAACAGCGCAACAATTGCCTTGGGGAACGCGCGTTAAGGGCGATGACTTAATGAGCCAAATAACCGTAGACAGTGTTAAAGCTATGTTTGACCATGTGGTACAAAAAGAGTCTATCAAATGAGTGTACAAGAAAAAAACAAAGCGCTTTTTTTAGACCGCGATGGTGTTGTTAACGTTGATCATGGCTATGTATATCAAAGTGAAAAATTTGAATTCATAGAGGGTGTGTTTAGTGCCTGTAAAGCATTTTATGATGCAGGTTATAAAATTATTATAGTGACTAATCAATCGGGAATAGGCCGTGGTTACTACACTGAAGAAGACTTTTTAGCCTTAACTCAGTGGATGAAAACTCAATTTAGTGAGCACAATATTAAAATTACAGATGTGTACTTTTGCCCGCACCACCCCAAAAAAGCGCTAGCGCAATATTTAAAACAGTGCCAGTGCAGAAAACCAGCGCCAGGTATGCTGTTACAAGCTATGCAAGAGCATAATATTCACCCTTCTAGCAGTGTTATGGTGGGGGATAAACTCAGCGATATGCAAGCGGCAGAAAAAGCACATATTGCAACGCGCGTTTTGGTGCGTTCAGGCCAGCATATAGATGAAAGTGCCAAACAACATGCTGATCTCGTGATTAACTCGATACGTGATTTACCGACCGTTATCACTCTTTAGATTGAGCCTTCTTATTCATCTGTAAAGTGGCAGGAATTCCTGCCAATTCGGGTGTTTGCGATGAACTGCAAACCGTGCATTTTACGCGTTAAACTTTTACAATACATCCCATCATAAACAGTGGCTTTAATGTTGTTGTTTACCCGTTCATTTAATTGGAGACTACAGATGAGAGCATCTGCTTTTTTTAGCCAACTACAAGAGCAAATCGAAGACGTTAAAGCGCAAGGTTTGTATAAAAGTGAGCGTATTATTACCTCGCAGCAACAAGCTCAGATAGAGGTTGCGTCTGGCGATAAAGTTATTAATTTTTGTGCTAACAATTACTTAGGTTTAGCAAATAGCCCAGAATTAATTAAAGCTGCGCAAGATGGTTTAGACGACCATGGCTTTGGTGTTGCCTCAGTACGTTTTATCTGTGGCACGCAAGATATCCATAAAACACTAGAGCAAAAAATTAGTGAGTTTTTAGAAACCGAAGACACCATTTTATATTCGTCTTGTTTTGATGCTAACGCGGGCCTATTTGAAACTCTTTTAGGCGCTGAAGATGCTATTATTTCTGACTCTCTCAATCACGCATCAATTATTGATGGTGTTCGCTTATGTAAAGCTAAGCGTTTTCGCTATGCTAATAACGATATGGCAGATCTTGAAAAGCAACTTATTGCCGCAGACGAAGCCGGCGCTAAAACAAAATTAATCGCCACCGACGGTGTGTTTTCAATGGATGGCGTAATTTGTAACTTAGAAGCAGTGTGTGACCTTGCTGATAAGTACGATGCTCTTGTGATGGTTGATGACTCGCATGCAGTAGGCTTTGTTGGCGAAAATGGTAAAGGCACCCCTGAGTACTGTAATGTGCTTGACCGCGTAGATATTATTACCGGTACGCTAGGTAAAGCGCTGGGCGGTGCATCAGGCGGTTATACATCGGGTAAAAAAGAAATTGTTGAATGGCTGCGTCAGCGTTCTCGCCCGTATTTATTTTCAAATTCCTTAGCGCCTTCAATTGTGACAGCGTCAATTAAAGTGCTCGAAATGCTTGAAAATGGTGGCGAGTTACGCGCTAAACTTTGGTCTAATGCAAAATATTTTCGTGAGCAAATGGAAGCTGCTGGCTTTACTTGTGCGGGTAAAGATCATGCCATTATTCCTGTCATGCTTGGCGATGCAAAAGTAGCGTCACTAATGGCAGACAAGCTACTTGCAGGAGGCATTTATGTAACTGGGTTTTCGTTCCCCGTTGTGCCAAAAGGTCAAGCGCGCATTCGTACACAAATCTCTGCTGCACACAGCATTGAACAGCTAGATACCGCTATTGCAGCCTTTACCCGTATTGGTAAAGAAATGGGTGTAATTTAAATTTTTATAAGCCGAGGTTAGTCCTTGGTTTTTAGTTGAGTGTTAACTATGAAAGCATTATCTAAATTAAAAGCAGAGCCGGGTATCTGGATGACAGATGCGCCAAAGCCTGAAGTTGGCCATAACGATTTACTTATTAAAATTCGTAAAACGGCAATTTGCGGCACCGACGTTCATATTTACAAATGGGACGAATGGGCGAGTAAAACTATTCCTACGCCTATGGTTGTTGGCCACGAATACGTAGGTGAAGTGGTTGATATGGGCCAAGAAGTACGCGGCTTTGCAGTGGGTGATCGCGTATCTGGCGAAGGTCATATTACCTGTGGGCATTGTCGCAACTGTCGTGCTGGTCGTGTACATCTATGCCGAAACACCACCGGCGTGGGCGTTAACCGTGAAGGTGCATTTGCAGAGTACTTAGTGATTCCTGCCTTTAATGCGTTTAAAATTCCCGACAATATTTCTGATGAGTTGGCGTCTATTTTTGACCCGTTTGGCAATGCAGTGCACACAGCTTTATCGTTTGATTTAGTGGGCGAAGATGTACTTATTACGGGAGCAGGGCCAATTGGTATTATGGCAGCAGCCGTAGCTAAGCACGTGGGGGCTCGCCATGTTGTGATTACCGATGTTAACGAATACCGTCTTGAGCTTGCGCGTAAAATGGGCGCTACTCGTGCCGTTAACGTTGCCAATGATAAGTTAGAAGATGTAATGAATGACCTGGGCATGACAGAAGGTTTTGATATAGGCCTTGAAATGTCAGGCGTACCAAGCGCATTCAATTCTATGCTTAATAACATGAACCACGGTGGTAAAGTTGCCATGTTAGGTATTCCACCTTCAGATATGGCAGTAGATTGGAACCAAGTAATCTTTAAGGGCTTAGTAATAAAAGGTATATATGGCCGCGAGATGTTTGAAACTTGGTACAAAATGGCAAGTTTGATTCAGTCTGGCCTTAATTTAGATCCAATCATTACGCATCAGTATTCTGTAGATGACTTCCAAGCTGGCTTTGATATGATGATCTCAGGTCAGTCAGGAAAAGTAATTTTAAACTGGGATTAATTCTACAAAATTACAAGAAGGGCGGCTGTGGCCGCCTTTTTTTATTTAATTTATAAAGAGATTTTAATGGCTTTTAAACATATATCTATAGAACAAACACATGAGCTACTTGATAAAGAAGACGTAGTAATTGCAGATATACGCGATCCTAACTCGTACCAAGCAGGGCATATCCCTGGCTCTGAAGCGCTTTCAAATGCCAATATAGCTCAATTTATGATGGAAAAAGAGTTTGATCAGCCCATTATTATTGTTTGCTACCACGGTATGAGCTCACAAGGTGCGGCGAGCTACCTAGTCGAGCAGGGTTTTGAAGATGTTTACAGCATGGATGGTGGCTTTACTGCTTGGGAAGCGGCTTACAGCGAGCAAATAGAGCGATGATTGAATTAGGTAGCTTAAATAACCCACGCGCTGCGCAAGGGTTTATAGACTACTTAAAAAGCCAAGGCTTAGAAGGGCAGTTACACTCACCTGATGGCAGCAATGTGGTTATAAGCGTTAAGCCTGAACATTTTCATCAGGTGCAACCGCTATGGGCTGAGTTTGTACAAAACCCAAATCATGAGCGCTATCAACAAGCCTCTTGGGATGTTGGCAGCACACAATCTGGCTTAACGTATCAAGGGCAGTCGCTTAATTTAGTGGCGCGTTTTAAAGCACTAAGCTGGCTGAATAAAACCGTCAGTATTGTAAGCGTTGCTATTTACTGTGCATTTTTATTGGGTGGTTTTGAGCAAATATACACTGCTTTGCAGTTTAACCCGAGCCAACCACTGAACTGGTTTACGCCGGCACTTGTTCATTTTAGTGCAATGCACATTGTATTTAACCTAATTTGGTGGATGTCGCTTGGCGATAATATTGAAAAACAATGCGGTAAGCTCAGTTTAGTCGGATTATTTGTGGTTACTGCACTGATTAGTAACTGGGCCCAGTTTATAATAGTGGGTCCCAATTTCGGCGGGTTAAGCGGTGTTGTATATGGGTTATTGGGCTTTTGTTGGATTCACGGCTATTTAAACCCTAAGCAGCCTGCGCTAGTGAGCACAGCGATTGTTGGCTTTATGTTAATTTGGCTAATACTTGGCTTTGCAGATGTTTTATTTGTTGGTATGGCTAATTGGGCGCATTTAGGTGGGCTTTTAAGCGGCATGGCTTACGCCGTAACCGCTCATTTATTTAATGCTAAAAAAACGTGAGCTTAGTGGTATAAGTACTTAGTAAATAATACTTCACGGATAATCTCTTGGCCTGTTTCTTCTTTTAACAGGCTTTTTAATTTTTCGGCACACTTAGCTCTAATTTCTTCACGCCCAGTAAGCGACTTTATTTTTTCTTCAGGCTCTTTTGAGAGTATTTCTACTAATGCATCGCGTAAAAGTGGAGTGTGATGCTCTACAATTGCAATGTCTGCGTTATTGCTAAGCATTAAGTCTATAGTCACGCGTACATAGCCCATTTTTTTACTTGAGGCACCTATGTAATTGGTAATTATATCTGGCTCGAAACCAAAATAACCCACTGTGGATTGTGCTTTTGCCCAGAAGCTAAAACAGCTTAGGCATAGTGCTAAAAAACCTGCGTATACTATTTTTTTCATCTTTAGTGTGTTTCCATTTTCTTAATACAAATAGTTTATACTTAATAGCGCTTAATAAACAGCTTCTACAATTATTTATCGCCAGTAAAACATCACTTTTTCAAATGCTTTGGCAATGTTATCATCGTCTCGGTTTTTATTTTATTGAGCTATTGTGATTACATTTCCGCTTTCTATATCTGCCAATTGGCAATGTGCATCTTTGGTAAATAACTTATCTGAGTTAGAGCAAGAGTGGCTATTTGAGCCACATTCGTTAACCGCTAAATTAAAAAGTAATGCACAAAGTTTTAGTGTAAAAGTGCTCAATGAGCAAACTTTTACTTTAAGCGATGCACAGCAGCAATTACTTGGTTCAAACACAAATAAAGCACTTAAGCGTGAGGTGCTTTTATTGTGTGACAATGCACCTATGGTGTATGCCCAAAGCTGGCTGCCAAGTACACAAACAACACTGCATAATATGGGGGCACGCCCTTTAGGCGATGTTATTTTTCAGCACCCTGAACTTACCCGCAGCAATATTGAAGTAGGACGCTTTGACTCTGAGCATGCACTGCAGTCACTTGTTGAAGAGTTGAATTTAACCATGCGCCCGTTACTAGGCCGCCGTAGTGTGTTTTCTATTAATGATTACCACTTTTTAGTGTGCGAAGTATTTTTACCCGGAGCCTATTTGTACTCATGAAATTAGCCCCTTTGCAATTACAGCATAGCCCTTTTTATATTCAACTTATGCGCGTTGATAAGCCTATAGGTACATTATTATTACTGTGGCCTACTTATTGGGCGCTATGGCTTGCAAACAGTGGTATGCCTAGTCTAGTTAACTTTATTGTATTTACCTTAGGCGTAATTGTTATGCGCAGTGCTGGCTGCGTTATAAATGATTTTGCTGATAGAAAAATAGACGGCTCAGTTAAGCGTACAGCAGGGCGTCCTTTAGCCACCGGACAAGTAAGCGCCGGTGAAGCATTGAGTTTATTTGTATTACTCATAGCCATCGCCTTTGTACTAGTATTGCTACTTAGCATCAACACTATTTTATTGTCATTTGGGGCGTTGGCACTGGCTTTTTGCTACCCATTTATGAAACGTTATACGCACCTTCCACAGGTGGTCTTAGGCGCTGCATTTGGTTGGGCAATACCTATGGCATATATGGCATCAATTGACACATTGCCGCTGCAGGCATGGCTGTTATTTACCGCAAATATTTGTTGGACTGTAGCGTACGATACTATGTATGCCATGGTCGACAGAGATGATGATTTAAAAATAGGGGTTAAATCTACTGCTATTTTATTTGGTAAATACGACCGTCACATTATATTTTTATTAAACGCAAATTTTATAGCGCTGTTGGCACTTATTGGCTTAATTAATCAGCTAGGCTTGGCGTTTGTTGCTGGTTTATGTACTGCCGCTGGGTTACTTATTTATCAGCAAGTGCTTATTCATAAACGTGCGCGTGATGCATGTTTTAAAGCGTTTTTAAATAATCACTATGTTGGATTAGCCATTTTTATTGGCTTGTTCTTGTCATTTGTATTTGCGCGTTAATTTCATCTCAACGTTATTAATTTAACCTTAGCATAGCCACTAGTTGTTGTGGCTATGTTTTTTTATCGTGGGGGATCAATTACCCCACTTATTGAGGCGTTCTTTCTAAACCAGCCAGCAATAGAGTAACGCTCATTAATGGCAGGTAATACCTCGTGTGCAAATCGCTCGCTTTCAAACATAACGAGTGTCCCTGCGGCGGGTTTAATTATTATTTCTATGTGCTTACTTTTTGGTTTGTATATAACAAGCTCGCCACCTTGCTCGGGCGTATTTAAATAAAGTACTGTTGTAAATACGCGGTTAGAACGCCCTTTAAACGCATCTAAGTGCTTTTTATAAAAATCCCCATTTGTATATTTTCCATAATGGCATTCGTAGTCAAATAACCCCATAAAAAACTGACGATTAAGTGTTGTTTTTATACTTTCCATTAGAGCTTGATAAGTTAGTTGGGCTTGCGAGCTGCCATCAAACCAATAGGTTTTATCCTTACGGATAGTTTTTCTATTTTTAAATCGTTTAAGCGGCCAATACCTGCAAGGCTAAAATGCGGGTTTATACGGTGGCAATCGGTCATTAAACTCTCTACTAGCTCATTAATAAGTGCGTTAGGGATAACAACATAGCCGTGGGTTTTTATTGCATCTAAATAAACATCAGGACTAAAAAGTGTGTTCATTCATGTCTGTTGATTAAAAAAGGTGCGACAGTGTAGCCTAAAAAAATTTAATAGCTAATGGTTTGTGCTGCGCTACTAAAGCAAATAAAAAACCTCCCACGTAAGCATATAAACGAAAAGTGCTTTTGAGGTTAGGCTGCTGTGCTGCAGGCCTTAGCAAAAAGAAGAGTAGAACAGTGAAAGATTGACTAAACGGGCTGCCCTTAAAAGCTTAAGGGCAACGCTGGATGCTATTTTCCTTGGATTAATTAATCGCGGTAGATGCTTTTTTGATAAGCGATAATAAATGGTCAATGTGTTCGCCAACCGCTGCTTGTTGGCTTGTTTGTACAACAAGTTGTTCGTGGCTTAAGTCTTTATTTGTTTTTAACTGTACAAGCTCTGTGTGCTCAGCAAGCGTATTGGCGTGTTCAATACTTGCAATAGCAAAGTGATCTGACTTAACCAGCCCTGACATTACTTGCTCAATGCTACCTACTTTAATACTCGCTGATTTATTGAGCATATCGATAGCTTCGTTAAGCATGCTTTGAACTTGTTTAGACTGAGAAAAACAGCCATACATAGGGTAACTGTCTAAATCGTGTTTGCTGATATCGCTTTTATTCGCTAGCGGGTGGTGTTTAGAAACAAATAACACCAGTTGGTCCGGTAGGTGTATGTCGCTGCCTATGCTATTAATAGCCTGCGAATAAACACTAATATCAATTTCACCCTCTTGTAGCTTTCTTGCAAGTTCATGTTGTTCTTGCAATTGCATTTCTATTTTTACATGTGGGTATTGCGCTAAAAACTGTCCGCATGATACGGGCACTACACTACTGGCTTTATTGGTATAGCCAATCACTAATTTTTCATCTGAATTGCCATTAACAGATTGAGAAATTCTTTTTTTTGTATGCTCAAGTTCGGCAAGGGTATTTTTGGCGTAATCAAGAAACAGCTCACCTTCGGGTGTTAATTTGACTGAACGGGTTGAGCGTTTCACCAGTTCGTACCCCATTTCGTCTTCTAAGGTTTGAATGCTACGTGTGAGCGCTGATGTGCTTATTTGAGTTTGTTCGGCTGCTTGTCTGAAGTGGCGTAGCACACCAAGCGCTACAAATTGTTCTAACTGTTCAAATCTCACTTTATAGTCCCTTTTTATAAGTAAGTCGCGTGTGCCGCGAACATCAATAATATTAGATTCAAGCGCTTATAAGCGAAGCCTAATATATAACTGTGTTTGCAAATTTATGACATATTTGCCTCAGCATATCCCTCTTTTAGTATTATTTAAAGAGAAGACGCATTTAAAAGTATTACCAATTAGGCTTAGTTATAGTGGTTTATTACTCTATTTTAAACTAAGTTAAATGAGCAAGTAATATTAAATACAACAACTTAGGCTCTTTGTAGCGTACAAAAGTAATACTTTAGACATAATTTAGCATCAATTAATAAAAAAGTATGCCAGAAAAAAGGCTATACGAAAATCTTACTTAGTGATTTGTAATGATATGATGCATAGTAACTTAAAGTATTAGGGTCTGTTAATCTTTCAAGGTTAAATTTGCAGCAGTCTGTTTGGTGTTTAGGCAAGGCAGAGCCTAAGTAGTGTGGTTATTCCCCATAATTGGGCGATAACGTAGCATTAATGCCAAACAGGCGCTGCCCAAAGGGTTCTTCCTAGGGGCTATTTACTCTTTGTTGCTCGGCTTTTACTTAGCCCACTAGGTTACAA
>NZ_PNCU01000031.1:0-84567 GCF_005886915.1 Pseudoalteromonas sp. S3776
ACATTTGCCTTCGCCGCACTTGCCTTCTTTTTTACCTTTTGCGTCGCCGCCACACTTGCCTTCACCGCACTTACCTTCTGCCGCATCAAGCTGGTATCCGGTCACTAGCTGTTGAAATTCAAATGGGTTTGCTTGTGCATCTGCAGAGGCAAAACTTGCAGAGCCAACAACTACTGCACCTAAGGTTAACGCGATTGAGTTTTTCTTTACTGTATTCATTGCATAACTCTCTTATATAAGTGTGTATTAAGATAACGCAAACTAATTATTGTCAATTATGCGTTGCTTGTATAATTAAATAGACCCTCTAACAGATAAAAACTTTCATTTATTTTCATTTTTTTTACTTTTAAATATATACAAACAAATATGGACAGTAATTTAAGTTTTATCAAACCACATTTTGCGGGTACACTACGCATCCGTTTTTTTAGTCAAAATACTCTATGAAACTTGTTTTAGCGCCTATGGAAGGTGTTGTTGATTTTAAAATGCGCCAACTTCTTACCGATATTGGTGGCTTTGACTTATGCGTAACAGAATTTGTTAGAGTGATTGATAGGCGTTTACCTGCAAAAGTGTTTTATCGCTATTGCCCTGAACTCAATAATAACGGTTTAACCAAAGCAGGTACTCCTGTGCGCGTACAGCTATTAGGACAAGTGGCAGACGTTTTAGCTGAAAATGCCGTCAGAGCGATTGATTTAGGCTCCCACGGTATAGATCTTAATTTTGGCTGCCCTGCAAAAACGGTTAATAAAAGCCGCGGGGGAGCTGTACTGCTTAAAGACCCTGATCATATGTATGATATAATCAAAGCGGTAAGGGATGCGGTAGATAGTAAACACCAAGTAAGTGCAAAGATACGATTAGGCTTTGACGATGATAGCAATAGCCAGGAAATTGTAGATGCCGTTGTAAGTGCCGGAGCAGATAGTATTGCTATACATGCACGTACCAAGCGCGATGGTTATAACCCACCTGCTTATTGGGAAAAAATCCCCCCGCTGATAAAAGGAAAAAACATCGCAGTGGTTGCCAACGGTGAAATTTGGCAAGTGGAAGATGCTCTACTTTGCCAAACCCGAAGTCAGTGTAGCGATTTAATGCTAGGACGCGGTGCACTTTCTCACCCTGATTTAGCGAAAAAAATTAAAGCACACGTTAATAATGAACAATATAACGGCCTAGAGTGGGAACATATAATTTATCATTTGATTCATTCAGCTGTTCATCAGGATCCTGCACAAGATGAAAAATACTTTGCCTCTCGTACTAAGCAATGGCTAGGTTACCTTAAACGTCAATACCCTCAAGCCATTTCACTCTTTGATGAAATAAGACGTCTAAAAGTAAAAGGAGAGGTCGCGCAGGTTTTAAAAAAATACGCTAAGTCTCCGCAACTTGATTCAAATCATAACGTATAATCAGCACAGCTCAGATAATACCGGTATAACGAAACGCTAAATGAAGGTTATACCAATATGCTTTATCAGCAACAACTGCACAGTGAAATAGCTCACGTTAAATCAGCCATATTAGCAATGCTGAATCAGTCTTCCCACCCTGCTCATCTTAAGCTACGTAACGTTATACTGACAAGCCAGTACAATGAATGGCTTGATACTGCCACTTATAACTTAGGCCCTGAGTATCAAACCTTAGTGAATAGATTGGCAAAATTGGAAGCAGCAATAAGCCAGATTGATATTGGTCAATACGGTTATTGCTGCGACTGCGAAGAAGCAATTGCAGAGCACTTGCTTAAACAAGACCCTGCAACACAGCGCTGTGAAATGTGCGCTAAGCGCACGTAAGCACTTAAAGCGTTAATAATTGCCCAGCAAAACTAAAAGCGTGGCCAGGATAAAGTACACTATCTTCAACTAAATACTGCGCGTTGCGCTCTGAAATAGCTAACCGTTTTACTAAGTTCACTTTTGCCTGAGATAAAGTCCATGCATGGTAGTGTATACCGACATCGGTTTCCATTAGCGCAAGCATTAGCCTCTTATCTTCGGGACTTAGCTGGCTATTTTTAGCCATAGCGGGCAATAGCATGAAATCAGTTTGCCAATCAATCCCTTTTACTTTTGGCGCCTTGCTTAAATATTGGCTTATAAACGAAGTACGATGATGCCCGTTATAGCTCAAATTAGGTGCAGTGTGCGAGTTCATTTGAAGATGCTGATTGATAGTATCAACCCATTGCAAAGGCGACTTAACTGCCCCACTGAAGTAATTTAGTTTACTTTGATACCATTCACTGCCATTAGCAAGTCCACGTAAGCCAATGCTTCCCCTTGGCTTGTACTGGGCCAAGTAATCATGAAACTCGACAATCTGAGCTTTTAAACCGTTTGCGTTAGCGTGTTTTAATAATGCCGTTTGTAAGTAACCCTGCAGGAGGCTTAATTCAATCTTGTTTAATCTCAAATTGCTTTGCAGCGCACTGTCTAATTGATCTTGAGTGAACTTAAGCCACTCAATTACCTGTTTAGAATTAGTACTTTGCATTTTCGCTGATAATAGATTGTCCAACACATTAACATGTGCTGGCCAGCTGAAAAAGCGCTCAGGAAAACGCTCGGCAATAATTAAGTAATTTAGCTGCTGCGTTTGCGCGTTTGAAAGAGTCATTGTTTGTAGGCGCTGATACATCTGATGACGAAGCGATAAATACGCTGAGGAAAAAGGCAATACTTGTTCAGTGGATACCCCTGCAGCGCCGACAGGCTTAAGCGCCGTATTTAAACTTTTGATACTTTGCTGCGCAGCATCATAAGATTCAAAAGGCAGTGGTTGTTTTGAACAAGCAACCAAAAACAGACTTAATAGGACAGACAAAAGATGCGTTTTATTCATTATAAATTCCAATAAAAAAAGCCCCATAGGGGCTTTTTATATAATTGCTAAAACAAATTAAAGTTAAATTTTAACACCGTTGCGAGCGGCTTTATCTTTAATAAATGTAGACCAACCTTTAGCAAACTTACGTGTGCGTGGGTCATCCATTGCTTTAGTAATAGCAGCATAAGCTTGCTTGTATTTAGCTTGGTAGTAATACGCTTCAGCTAAATCTGAATAAATGGTGCCTTTTTTGTCAGAGCCTAGCTCTAACGCTTTGTTCAAACGAACAACAGCAGCACTAAAGTTTTCAGATTGTAAAAGTAACGAACCTGCTTTGCGGTAAAGCTCTGCATCGTCGTCAAATTTAGCAGCTTCTTCGTAGTACTTTGCAGCTTTTTCGATGTCTTTAGAACGGTGGTAGTTACTAGCAATTGCGTTAACATTTTGCTTAGTACGCTTAACTTTGTCTTCTTTAATCGCATTTTCAAGGGTTTTAGCCGCTTTAAATGGAATTTCGTTTAAAGAGTAAAAGTTAGAAAGTACTTTGTAATCTACTTCCGCTTCAAAATAGCCATTTTTGAATGCTACTTCCATGGTCGCTAGACCTTTGGCGTAGTCTTCGGTTTGTAGGTAATATTTACCTAAACTAACCCAGGCTTTTTTGTCATCTGGCCAAACTCGTACAATCTCTTCACCAATTTTCACCATGTTGGCGTAATCTTTAAGTTCAAAGTAAGAACCTAATTTTAATTGGTAAGGCGCCTTGTTAGGCTCCTTTTGTAATGAGATTGCCTTGTCGGCAGGTTCAAAAACATCACGAAACTGACCTAACTGATAGTTAGCTTGCGCAATACGAGTGTACACTTTAGGGTCTTCTTCGCCGGTGAAGTCCATCCAAGCAGTATAAGCTTTTTTGGCTTCTTGAAACTTTTCAGTACCTGCGTATAAATCACCTAATAGCTTTAATGTTTGCTCGTGATCTGCGAAGTTTAAAATATCAGGGGCAACCGCTTGTCTAGAGTATTTAATCGCTTCATCGTACTTCTCTTTTTGCGCGTACATGCTACCTAGGTAACGATTTACAGTCGCTTTATCAAAGTCGTTAGATGCATCAATCTCTTTTAACAAGGCAATTGCTTCATCAATTTTGTCTTCATTGTACAAGTCAAACGCTTTAATTACCTTTTTACCAGTACGCTCGCCCATGATTTTAGTCTTGGCTTTTTTACGCTCTTCAATTTTAGCGTAATCCGGCGCTGCTAATACAGGTGCAGTAATAGCTGCACCTGACACAGACATAAGAATTGCAAGAGCAGTTACTTTAGATAAATTTCTCATTACTCGCCTCCTTAGCCTTGGTTAAGTTTAAAGTCTAGTTGAACTTGTAAACCAACTTGTTTCTGTGGTTTACCGTCAATAATTTTAGGACGGTATTTCCACTTGCGCAGTGCACGTTTAGCTTCACGGTCAAAGATACGTTTCGGTTCTGCGTCAATAACTTGAACGTCAGTTACGCCACCTAACTCATCAATTGTGAACGAAAGTTGTACCCAACCTTCTTTACCATCACGCGCTGCTTGCGTTGGATATTTTGGTTCAATACGAACGATAGGTGTCGCATCACCATCTCGTCCAAATGCACCTGGACCACTTAGTCCACCAGCCGAACTTCCTACATCAATGCTACCCATGTTAAATGACATAGCACCAGGGTTAGGATTGTTATTCTCCGGCTGTGGCGGCTGCGGTTTAGGCGGCTGCTTTGGCGGTGGCGGAGGCGGAGGCGGAACACGCTTCCTCTCCTGCACCTTAGATTCAGGCGGATTCGTCATTATTTCGACTATGATCTGCTCTTTTTGTTCAGTATTACGGTCAGCCCCACCAGAGATGAGGTAAGCCATGAAGTAGAACAAGCCGAAAGTAACTGCCCCACCTGCAATCAGTGAAAACAGAAAACGAATCATTACTGATCTCCAGCTATTGAAATTCTCAGGTTATCACCTGTCGCTTTGATCTGGTCCATAACTTTAACCACTACGCCGTGTTTTGCTTCTTTATCAGCTTGCAAAATCACAACATCAGTAGGTTGTTCTGCTAATAAACTTTCGATTTTTGCTGAAACACGTTCAACATCAACTTGCTGTTTATCAATCCAGATAGCACCATCACTGCGAATAGCAACAAAAATGTTAGCATTTTTTTGCTTCGTAGCTTGGGCCGCTTTAGGTTTATTGACCTCGATACCAGCCTCTTTAACGAACGATGTAGTTACGATAAAGAAAATAAGCATGATAAATACGATGTCAAGCATTGGCGTCATATCTACCGCTGCTTCTTCTTCTTCACGAAAACGTTGTTTACGTGCCATATTTAATTCTCTCTCTAGTGATGAGGCATGCTATCTACAAGTTTGGCTTTCACCATTCTCGCTCTTGCCTCAAGGCGTGAGCTAAAGAAAACTCCAGATAGTGCCGCAACCATTCCAGCCATTGTTGGGATTGTTGCCATTGAAATACCTGATGCCATTAAACGTGCATTACCAGTACCTTGGGTTGCCATGGTTTCAAAAACCGCGATCATACCCGTTACAGTTCCAAGTAAGCCTATTAAAGGACAAACAGCTACTAATGTTTTAATCAACAACATACGCTGATCTAATTTTTCAGACGCTTCAGAAATCCATGCTTCACGGATTCTGTGTGCGTACCAAGACGTAGTGTCTTGGCGGGCATCCCACTTTGCTACAATATCCTTCGTTAAACGAGGAAATTCAGCAAGTAGGAACCAATAGCGCTCAATCATTAAAACCCACATAAGAAAGAGTGCTATCGCGACCACGTATAATACCTGGCCGCCTGTGCCAACAAAATCCCTGATAGATTCCCATATCTCCATCAGGACTAGCATTAGGCTTTCTCCTTCTCCGCGTGAGTAGCAACGATACCCGCGCTTTGCTCATCAAGGATATGTAATACTGACTTACTACGACCTGCAACAATTGAATGAAGTAGGATAAGTGGTAGTGCAGCAATTAGACCTAGCGCTGTAGTTACAAGAGCTAGAGAGATGTTACCAGCCATGATCTTCGGATCGCCCGTACCGAACAATGTGATTGTTTGGAACGTTAAGATCATACCGATTACTGTACCTAGTAGACCAAGTAACGGTGCGATTGCAGCAAGAATCTTGATGATGTTGATACCAGCTTCAACACGTGGCGTTTCACGTAAGATAGCTTCATCAAGTTTAAGCTCAAGGTTTTCAACGTCTTGGCTCTTGTTGTCATGGTACACTTTAAGAATACGACCCAGTGGGTTGTTTGTATTCGGTGTAGACAAGTTTTTAAGCTGAGACTTGATCTTAGAAGTAGTAAGCGCTAAGTCAACGAAACGTACTAAGAAGATTAGTAGACCAACAGCTAATAAAACTGTGATGATGTAACCAACTTCAGCACCTTGCTCGTAGTATTCCATAAGCGTTTTCTTCTGCGTGTTGATACGTAAGATTGCACCACGAGTCGGGTCAATGTATACGCCAGCGTAATTATCAGAAGAAGTACCTTCAAGAGCAGAGATACCATCTAAAATGTAGCTATCAGGTTGTTTACCTAAAGGCTGAATAGATTTTGTCTCTGGCGAGTAGATTAAGTAACCTTCGTCAGTAACTAAGTTAAAGTTACCAATACGTGTTACTTGCTTAACTGTAGAGTTACCGTCAAGACCTGACACTTCAGTTTCAAAAGTAGAAACTTTTGCTGACTCAGTCATTTCTGTTTGAAGTGCAATCCAAAGTTCTTCAAGTTCACGAACTGTTGGAAGTTCTTTAGCAGCTGCTAATGAACGAAGTACTTCTGCACGGCCTGGCTTTTCAGCACTTACTAATGAAGCTTCGATAGAACCGATAGCGTCTTGCGCTGCACGACGTACAACACCAAACATTTCACCAAGAGTACCTTGCGCGTTTTGAAGCGCTTGCTCTTTTTCAGCTAATGTATTTTCGTTTTGTGCATATTGCTTAGCTAAGCTGTCACCGCGTGCTTTTTCAGACGCTAATTGGCTTTTCGCTTTGTTAAGTAATGCTTGCTTGTCAGCACGTTCTGATAAGAACTCTTGCTCACGTTGCTTATTGATTTTACCTTCAGAGATACGTTCTTGCTTTACTTGCTCAAGAATTTTATCTAAAGCATCAGTATTTGCATGTGCATTAAGCGCGGTACCTGCAGAAACAGATAGTACTGCTGCAACAGCAAAACCTTTAAATAGTTTCTTCATTATTCGATTACTCCGCGCCAAAGATTGGTAGTTTAACAAGTTCTAGTGTCGCTTGCTTACGCGCCATACGAATCACTTCTTTAACTGGTTTTAGGTATTCTTCACCTAATTCTTTCCACTCTTTAGTGTTGTTGTCCCACACCCAAGCGTGTTTTAAGTCAAAAGATTGTGCTACGTAAGTGATACGACCTAAACGACCGATATCAACGTTAATGTTTTTACCATCAACTTCTAAAGTACCTTGAGAAGCAGTTACAGCTGAGCTATAAGCAGTTTCAACTGTGTATGCTTCAAGAACTTGGCGGAATTTCTCAGACGTCGTTACAGACGCAGAAGCCATGATTTCACGAAGTCTTTCTACACGAGCAAGACGAGAATCAAGATTGAACGGAACGTCCGCTTTGATGAATTGCTCAAGCGTATCGATCATGCGATACATCAAAGGCACAACGTTTTGTTTAGTGTTATCGATAGTAGCGATTTGACGGTCAAACGATTCGATTGATGCATTTTGGTCAGCGACCAAACGTGCTACGTGATCGTTGTACACTTTCATAAGTTCAGTCTCATCAACAATACTACGGTACTCAGCGATTAGCTCTTGAGTTTGACCGTATACGTTGTCAATTTTAGTTTGAGACTTAACAGCAGCCTTTTGAATTTGCTGACCTGCTTTTTGCACGTCATTCAAAGGATCTGCAATCACATTGCTGCTTGCAAATGCAAAAGCGCCAACCAACGCAGATGCTACAAGACTCTTTCTGATTTTAACAGACATAGTTCCCAACCAATTAAGTAATGTTACTTTTATAATTTAATTATCAACCTTATTAAGGATGACAACCCTGATATCTTTTAATAGATATCAACCCTCCAATAATGCTAAATGCAATACGCCCTGTCAACTTGATGTTAGCTATTCTAAGTAAATAAATACCGTAAAAAAGCTAAAACTAAAGTACCATAAAAAATACCGTTAACATAAATGTAACCACCACCAAGCCGCCTTAGTATTATATAGCCCCTTTAAAATTAAACACTAGTTAAAAATTAGACACTTACGCGAAACAAAAATGCAACATCTTAACAAAACTGAATTACACCTTAAAAAAAAACAAAAATAATAAATATGTGACAAATTAATGAACTAAATTTAATTAAATTAGGCTAAAAATACAGCTTATCTTATAAATCCTACGCTTTATCGTATAAAAATAAGGCTATTTAAAAGCGCTTGTGGCGGATGTATAAATATTACTGCAAATAAGTTAATAAGCTTTAATTATTCTTATCCAAAGTAAAACGCTATTAAAGCCCCTACAACGGCCGTTATTTTACAGTTTGTTGAGACATAGTGTGTATTGTTTAATTTTGATGAGAGTGCGTTGGCTGCAACTCGCTAATGTATTAAACAGCGCCGTTGTTCAAAGAAGAGTTAGCTATTAATTAGGAAAAACTAAGCGTGTTTAATGTAGAAACTATTAAGAGAGGTAAACTGCAAAACTGAATGCTTTACTGTAGAGCGAGAGTGAAAACTAAGAAGGGGAATTTTTAAGAATTATGGTGAAACAGAAAACTGCTTCACCAAGATGAACTAAGGTTCACATAATTAAATTATGCTACTTCTACGTTCTCAGCTTCAGGGCCTTTTTGACCTTGTTTGATGCTGAAAGTCACTGCTTGACCTTCGCTAAGAGTGCGAAAACCAGAACCAGTGATTGCGCTGAAATGTACAAACACGTCAGGACCATTTTCTTGTTCAATGAAACCAAAGCCTTTAGCTTCGTTGAAAAATTTTACTTTACCAGTAACCGACATACTAAATTTTCCTGTAAGTCAATAATTAAAATTCAGCCATATTATTATGGCTATATCCTCCCTGAGTCAGTGCCCAAAATTCTGGAGGTATAGTACAGGAACAAGTTTTAACCTAACCGGTAACCTTAAACGCAGCACAATATCCGTAAATTCAATACGCAAAAACTCAAAGCAAGTTAAGGTTAACACATTAATATTTTTTTGGCTCTATTAATTGAGATTTATTTGCTAAGAACAAAGATAATTAAAGAGATAAACATAAGTGGTTATTTTTAAAGCTTAAATTGCTTAATAAACAGTAAATTTTTAACTTGTAATTGTAACAAATCGTGTTTGGGTAGTCAGCTTTGCAAATAAAGAGAGTTGCAAGTAGCGTTAAGAAGAGTGCAAAGGCTAAATTACAAGCAAAAAAAGGCCGTACAGCAAGCTATACGGCCTTATTATAATATACATTTAATGTACTTTATTTAACCTGCCAGTCAATCGTAGCTTCTGCCTTAATAGGCACAACTTTCGAGTCACCAAGAGTATAGCTAGCAGGTACTTGCCAAGGGCTTTTCTCTAAGGTAATAGTATCGGTGTTACGAGCAAGGCCGTAAAAGTCAGGGCCAAAATGACTTGCAAATCCTTCCAGTTTATCCAGCGCCCCTGCTTCTTCAAAAGCCTCTGCGTAAAGTTCAATAGCAGCATGGGCTGTATAGGCGCCAGCACAACCACAAGCAGCTTCTTTTTTATCTTTATAATGCGGTGCTGAGTCAGTGCCTAAGAAGAACTTTTTATTACCACTTACCGCAGCAGCCATTAAAGCTTGTTGATGAATATTACGTTTTAGGATAGGCAAACAGTAATAATGTGGGCGTATGCCACCTGCTAACATATGGTTACGGTTATACAATAAGTGATGCGCGGTAATCGTTGCGGCTACATTTTGTGGAGCGGCTGTTACAAAATCAACAGCATCTTTTGTTGTAATGTGTTCTAGCACTATTTTTAGATTTGGAAAGTCTGCTACAACATCGCCTAAAATTGTCTCTAAAAATACTTTTTCACGGTCAAAAATATCTATTGATGAATCAGTCACCTCGCCATGCACTAATAATAGCATGCCCACTTCTTGCATCGCTTCTAGTACAGGATAAATATTCTTTACTGAGGTAACCCCTGAGTCTGAGTTAGTGGTTGCCCCAGCAGGGTAAAGCTTTGCAGCAACAATTTTACCAGTTGCTTTGGCTTTTTTGATTTCTTCAGGTGTGGTTTTATCAGTTAGATAAAGCACCATTAGCGGTTCAAAGTTGCCTTGCGGCCCCGCTGCCATAATTCGCTCTCGATATGCTAGCGCTAAATCTGTGCTGGTTGCTGGCGGTACTAGGTTTGGCATTATGATGGCGCGGCCCATGTAGCGGCTAATATCGCGTACTGTATCTTTAAGTTGCTCACCATCGCGTAAATGGACATGCCAATCATCAGGACGAGTTATGGTTAATGTGTTTTTTAAATTACTATTAATGCTCATTACTTTTTTCCACGGCTGAATTTATCCGATCATAGGCATATGGGAAGATCTAGTAAAGTGTTATCTAATTTATTCCCTTCTTTGAGGCTGCAAAATACGATTGGGTTTAAGTTTAACGACGAATACCGCCATTTAAGCGTTTTATTTTGAACCTGCCTTAAATTTGGGTTAACTTATCACTGCTAATACAAATAAAAAGAATAAAAATACCTTATGTCGAATCACCTCGATACTTATAAAGCGCTCGAAATTAAAACCGAGCAGCTAAGCATAATCAATCAGTTCTCTTCTAGCTTGTTACAGCTCGATACCTTAGAAGAATTATTTGAGTATGTAACCACTCAAGTAGTTAACCGCCTCGGGTTTGTTGATTGCGTGATTTACCTGGCTGATGAAACGCGCCTGCTGCTCAATCAAGTTGCCTCGATGGGGATAACTCATTCGCGAGACAAGTACCAAGCGGAGCGCAAAATAATTGGCTTTAACGAAGGTATAACCGGTTATGTAGCCCGTACGGGCACCGCTATTATTATTGGTGACGTAACGCAAGACCCCCGCTACATTGCTGATGAGCGCCCTGCCCAGTCAGAGCTGTGCGTGCCACTTATATACAAAGATCAGGTTTTAGGGGTGATTGATTGTGAACACCCAATAAAAAACTATTTCACGAACGCCCACTTGGAAATTTTAACCACGGTTGCGCATTTATTAAGTGCTAAGCTCAACCAAGTAAACACAGTTAATAGCTTAAAGCACACAGTAAATCAGTTAAACGACGCCCAAAAGCTTGAAAACAGCTTACTGCAAATAGCTAATTTAACGTATAAAGCCAGTAACCTAGATACCTTTTTTGAATCACTGCACAACATAATAAATAGCTTACTGCCAGCCGATAACTTTTTTATTGCTCTTTACGATAAGCAAATAGACATACTCGATTTGGTTTACATTGTTGAAGAAGGCATACAAACACATGCACATAAAAAAATATCAAAAGAACAATTAAAAGATACAGCTTCGTATTATTTATTAAAATCAGACCGTGTACTGCTATTAAACCAAAATGATTATCAGCAACATATAGACAATGGCGACTTTAAACTTGTAGGTCGTCTTTCGGAATCTTGGCTAGGTGTACCTTTTAAAGCGAATGATAGGATAAGCGGTGTAATCGTTGTGCAAAGTTACGATAAAAAACTGCACTATAGCGAGCACGACAGTGCGCTTTTAACCTACGTAAGTAGGCAAATTAGTATGGCCATAGATAGGCAGCTTGCAAGGCAAGAGCTTGAACACAAAGCATTGCACGATGAGTTAACAGGGCTTGCTAATCGCTCGTTACTTATTGAGCGTATTAAACATGCTATTTTGCGTTTATCACGTGTTAAAAAAGGCACGAGCCATGCCTTGCTTTATTTAGATTTTGATCGATTTAAAAGTATAAATGATTCGCTTGGTCATGAGGTTGGCGATCATTTTTTAATTAAAATTTGTGAGCTCATAAAAGGCACCGTCAGAAACACCGATACATTTGCACGACTCGGTGGCGACGAATTTGCCATTTTTATGGAAAATATCACCCACCGAAACCAGGTTAGCGAAGCACTAAAACGCATAAATACAGCGCTTGCTAAGCCACTAAATGTTGATAGTCACTTATTACAAGCATCAACAAGCATTGGCATAGCCTTTAGTGAAAGCAGCGACAATAAAGCCTATTTGCTATTACAGCAGGCCGATGCCGCTATGTACGAAGCTAAATCAAGCGGGCGTGGCCAGGTTAAGTTTTTTAATAACACCATGCGTAAAAAGCTCAAAACACATGCCGATATAGAAAACGACTTACAACACGGCATTGAACACAACGAATTTGAGCTTTATTTTCAACCTATTTTTACTATAGCGACAAGCGAAGTTGTCGGCTTTGAGGCATTAGTGAGATGGCACCATCCTAAAAAAGGGTTTGTGCCACCCAATGAGTTTATTCCGATTGCCGAAACCACCGGGCAAATTATTAACCTCGATTTGCACTTGCTTGACCTCGCTGCACAACATATTGCGCACTGGCACACATTAGGCCATCGCTTTTTAAAAGTAACGGTCAATGTGTCATCGCGCCACTTTGCTAGCCTCGACTTTGTTGCCCAAGTTCACGCATTGTATAATAAATACCAACTGCCTTTAGGATCGTTGTGTTTAGAAATCACTGAATCAGGGCTTATTGCTAACCTTGATTTAGCAACGCAAATAATAGAAGGGCTTGCCCCACTTAAAGTGAAGTTATGCTTGGATGATTTTGGCACCGGTTACTCAGCGCTTGGTTACTTACACCAATTACCTATCCATATTTTAAAAATAGATAAAAGCTTTATCGATCACCTCAATAAAACCAATAACCCGTTAGTCGAGGCCATTCTCTCACTAGCGCAATCATTAAATTTTGAAGTAGTGGCCGAGGGAATCGAAACCCAAGAGCAACTCACTATTTTACAAGGCACTCAATGTAATTACGGTCAAGGCTTTTTAAAGTCAAAACCGGTTACAGCACAACGCGCTATTCAACTTATCAATAAACCCCTGTAGTAGCTGTTATCCAAAGGCTTACTTTTTCACAACCAAAAAGGTGTAAAAAGTAAGCCCCGTAATACCCATTCGTTTATTTAAGCGCCCAGTTTTAAAGCAATAAAAACATATTATTACTGTTTAAGCTTTAGCCCATTAAACACATACTTGTTTTGCGCGTTTTTATAATTACTTATCCTACTTAGTTTTTATAATTACTTATCCCGCTTAAAAACCTGTGCCATTTATTAAGTGCCCCTGTCCATAACGCTGCTTTACACCGCAGCTACATAACCCATAAAACAACTTGAGCTAAACTCATGGCAAACTCATCAAACCAGTAATAAGTAAAGCACCCACATTAGTTAATTTAACTTTAAGGGGGCATATTAGTAATTAATGGATTATTTTAGCCGTCTAGACGTTGAAACGTTTTTTGTAAAGGCGTAGTATGTAATCAATCTGAGCCAAACTCACTTTTACCTTGAGAATTATTAAAGATGATTGATATAAAACACCTTAAAACTATTGCGACATTAAAAGACACCGGATCGTTAGTTAATACAGCCCGCGAATTATTTTTAACGCAATCAGCTTTATCTCATCAAATTAAAGACTTAGAAAACAAATTAGACTGCCAATTATTCGAAAGAAAAACGCAGCCTGTGCGCTTTACGCCTCAAGGAATGCTTTTACTTGAACTTGCTAACGACGTTTTGCCTAAAGTAGAAGCCACGAAGTGCCGTTTAAAAGAAAGCCTTAATCAACCTATTTCCCAACTGCGCTTAAGTGTTGAATGCCATGCATGTTTTCATTGGCTGCTGCCTACTATTAAAGAATTTAATAATTTTTGGCCAGACATTAAAATTGACTACGAACGCGGCTTTAGCTACGACGCTATACCTGATTTACTCAATGATGAGCTCGATTTAGTATTGACCTCAGATATACGTGAACCTGATAAGCTTGAATACGCTCACTTATTTGATTTTAAATTAAAGCTTATCGTCGCCCCTGATCACGACCTAGCTAAAAAAGCATATGTAACGGCGCTTGATTTAAAAAACGAAACCATTATTTCGTATCCTATTCCCCGCGAGCGACAAGATATATTTAAACACTTTATTCAAAATGCCCGCTTTGACGGTACCTTAAAAAATGTAGACCAAGGCTTATTAATTTTTCAGCTTGTGAGTGCAGGAATGGGTGTAGCAGCGCTGCCTGATTGGTTGGTAACACCTTACGAAAGCCAAGGTTTAATTAAATCAATTCCGCTTGGAGCACTAGGCCTAACCCGCCCTATGTACCTAGCAATGAAAAGAGACATGAAAGACAACCCCGTTTATCGGCATTTTTTAAATACCTGTAAGCAAAATAACGGTCGATAAATCACAAACGAATAAGTAACATAAGGCCTATTGGGTTTTATGTTGCTTGTTATGTTTGAATTAAAAAAGTTATTAGGTGGCTTAATTATGCCGCTCCCGCTATTTGGCTTACTTACGTTTGTAATGCTAGTTTTAGCGTTTCGTGGACGTAAGCCTGCTTTAGTGCTCGCAAGTTTGAGTATATTAACGCTTATAGTGTTAAGTACACCGTTTGCTGCGCATCAACTGATTAAACACAATGAGCCCGTATCACTGGCATTTAATGCACTAAAACACCCTAGCCTTGATAAGATTGTTGTGCTGGGGTGCGATATAAACCCAAACCCTGCTTTAAGCGCTAATAATCAGTTAGGAAATTGTGCGCTTACTCGCTTGGTAGAAGGCGTCAAGCTTGCAAAAAAATACCCTAATGCAACGCTTATCGTGTCTGGCGGTGGCTACAATAAAGTAACAAATAGCGCGTTAATGAGCCAAGTAGCAACAGATTTAGGAGTAAGCAAAAGCCGCATAAAACAAAACCCGCAAGCAATGGATACCGCTGCCGAAGCCAAGCTACTCGCCCCTAAACTCGTTGATTTTAAAGTTGCACTAGTTACGTCTGTGCTACACATGCCGCGCGCAAAAAACTTGTTTAATGCCCAAGGTGTTAAGGTAATTCCTGCCGCTACGGATTATCACAATTTTGCGGCTTTATCTTTGTATAAACAATTTATACCAAATGCTGAGGCATTACGTGTAGTAACGCAATATGCCCATGAAGTGATTGGGAATGCTTGGATAAGTGTGCGCCGCTGGATAAACCCAGAGGCGCTGTAGAGTATATACATTTATACTGGGTTATCTATATCTATAAAACTCACATCAAAACCATGCTCTTTAGCAAGTAGCTCACCAAGCGCTTTAATTCCGTACCGTTCGGTTGCATGATGCCCTGCTGCAAAAAAGTCTATATTTTGCTCTCGCGAGCTATGAATCGTTTGTTCTGATGCTTCACCCGTTAGGTATGCATCAACTCCCTGCTCTGCTGCTAAATCGATATAACCTTGCCCGCCTCCTGTACACAGCGCAATGGTGTTAATTTTTTCATCGCGTACAACACTACTTAATGGTTCACGGTTTAAAACTTTAGCTATTTTATTTGCAAACTCGCTACCTGTAAGTGGAGTTTTTAACCGTCCTTTCATAGCAACGCTATTAGTTACGGGTTCAAGCCCTGTCTCTATTTCGATATCGAGCAAATTAGCCAGCTGGGAGTTGTTACCTATAACAGGGTGAATATCAAGCGGTAAGTGATAAGCAAATAAATTAATATCGTGCGCTAATAAGGCCCCTATACGGCGTTTTTTCATGCCGGTAATAGGCTGCGATTCACCTTTCCAAAAATAACCATGGTGAACTAAAATCGCATCGGCTTTTTTTTCTATTGCTGCATCGATGAGTGCTTGGCTTGCAGTTACCCCCGTAACAATCGTTCTGATTTCGTTTTTACCTTCGACTTGCAGCCCATTCGGGCAAAAATCTTTAATTGTCTGAGGTTTTAAAATGTCGTTTAATAGTTGGTTAAATTCTCTACGTTGCATACTTATTACCTTACTCAGCACTGAATTTTGTGCAAATTTTGGCGTTTATGGGGCTAAAATGGAAGGAAAATCGCAAAAAATTGAAAAACAGTTGGAAAATAGGTATAAATACGGCTTCTTTATCTGTGTTCACAACGTATAGGGTCTCTGATGAGCAAACTAGACAAAACAGAAGTTTTATCTGCCTTTGAAGCTGCATATGAAGCTGCCAATGGTAAAAAACCTGAAATTACTACAAAACCAGGCTGGTACAGCATCGATGGTGGCAAAAACTTACGCCTAGCTGATGTAGCAGAGCTAACGAAAGAACTAAGCGCTGGCACATCGCCTGCACAAGCTGAGCAAAAAGCGCCTGCGAATAAAACTAAAACTAAAGCGGCTGCGCCTGTTAAAGCACAAAAAACGGCACCGTTTACTGTTGTAACACAAAGCGAAGACGGCTACACAGCTGAAGAGCTTTGGATCGTTGAGCTTGCAAGTAAAGATCACGACTGTCGCTTACCGCGCGGTGTTGTTTAAACACCATGTGATTGATAAAAAAGCCGCGTTAAGCGGTTTTTTTATGCCTATTTATCACCTTCTATCAATTCGCTTTATTAAATAATTTATTTTGAGCTAAAAAAAGCGGCTAATAGCCGCTTTTAAAATGTGTATTACAATTATAGCTTTTCAAAATAAAGTGGCTTTCGCGGCTTTTTACCCACTTCGTTCATTGTGCTTGCATCAAATAAGCGCCCATTGATCATGGTATAATCGACTTTATCTGAATCGCGAATATTTTTCAGTGGATCGCCATCAATAACTATTAAATCGGCAAGCTTACCGACTTCTAACGAGCCTATATTTTTATCAAGCCCTAAGTATTTAGCAGGGTCAAGCGTAGAGGCTCTAATTGCTTCAAGTGAACTCATACCGCCTTGAGCAAACATCCACATTTCCCAGTGGGCACCTAAGCCCTCACGTTGCCCATGCGCTCCTAAATTTATCAGTACACCTAAATCTTGCAGCTCTTTAGCAACACGGGCGTTATTAAAGTGGTTATAGTGATGATCGGGCGCTTTTACTCGGCGCATTGAGCGCGGTAATAATTGATTTTTAGGCACAAATTTACTTAAACGCGGATGATTCCACACGTCGGTTTTGTCATACCAGTAGTTTTCCCCCCAAATTCCGCCATAGGCGACAACAAGTGTTGGTGTGTAACCTACATCACTTTGCGACCATAATTGTTTTATATCATCGTAAATATTCTCAACCGGAATTGAGTGCTCAATGCCCGTATGGCCATCAACAACCATGCTTAAATTATGTTGTAACAGTGAGCCGCCCTCTGGCACTATCATCATTTCCAGCTCTCGCCCTGCTTCAATAACTTGCTGGCGTTGCTCGCGGCGCGGCTGGTTATACGATTTAACACTAAACGCCCCAACCTTTTTAAGGCGCTCTAAATGAAATTTAGCATCGTCTAAAGAGTCAATATGCGAGGTGTAACCAGGCATATTTGCTCCATATAAAATAGTGCCGGTAGAGAAAATTCGTGGCCCAACAATCATGCCGGCCTTTTGCAATTCACTGGCAGTAAAAATCTCTGATGTATCGTTTGATGGGTCATGAATTGTGGTAACACCGAGCGCTAAACCTGCGAAGTTTTTCCAGTTTTGCTGTGGGATTATTTCATCACTTGCCTGAGAGCCATGTGCGTGCGCATCAACAATCCCAGGCATAATTGTTTTACCTGTAACATCAATAACATCGGCATCTTTAGGAATAGTAACCTCACCCACTTTGCCAATCGATTTAATGTGTTTACCATCGGTAATTATAACGCCGTTTTCAATGACCTGTTCGCCATTCATGGTAATAATGTTTGCCCCTTTTAAAGCAATCATACCTTTTGGCGCGGCCATTTTTTTACTAAAGCTAATGTTTTCGCCACTTTTAACTTTAAAGTCGGCCTCGTCTGCATTGTTTATAGCAAACATGCCATCAAGGCTTGCATGGTATAGCTCGGGGCCTAAGCTCCAGTACAGCTTATTACTATTAGCACTCCAACTTATGTTTTCACCCGCACGTACAGACAGCTGCTCAATAGGAAACTTGTTATCTTTAGGGCTTATTGTGATAGGTGAACCGCTTTGCACCAGCGGGGTAACAAATACTTTAAAACGCTCTGCAAACGCTAAGTATTTACCATCTGGTGAAACTCGAAATTCAGTGGCATGCTCCGACTCATAAAGCTTACGTATCTTTTTACTCTCAAGCTCCACAACACTTAAGGTAGGCTTAGGCCACGGGCTCATGATAAATACACGGTCATTGGTACTACCAAACTGAGGTTGATAACCACTTTTAGAAATAAGCTCGCTCTCTCCCCCTTTTGCACTTACTTTATAAACGCCCGGGTTAAGCGACCACTTAGGATTTAAAATACTTCCGCCGGTGGCTTTACGATAAACGACCGTTTTGCCGTCGGGGCTAAACGTTGGCTCTACATATTTACCCGGTTGCGTTGTAATAGTATCACCACGACCACTGCGCGCAGAGACCACACGCACAGTGCCTTGCTTACTGTCATTCCACGTGGTGTAAACAATCTTTTTGCCATCGCGGGAGTACTGCGGGAACAGCTCATAATGATCGGTTTGTTTAGTTAAGCGCTTAATTTTACCTGAGTCTAAATCGCGTTTATAAATATACCCTAATGCTTCAAAAATAGCGGTTTCGCCATCTGGGCTAACCTGCACGTTACGCAGCATTTTTACGTCAAACTCATCAGTATCTAAATCTTGTGTAAAGCGTACTGCCTTTTGAAGCTTTTTAGTGGTTTGTACTTTAAAGTCAATTGGGGCGACTGTTTTATCATCAACGGCTAATTTATGAATTGTACCGCCAGCCCAAAACACAAGCTCTTCGTTATCTGGAGTCCAAGCAATTGTCGGGTAAACACCATGAATAGCCCAGGTTTCTTGCATATCGCGTTCAAGCTTGTCGTAAAGCTTAGTGTGCTCGCCACTGGTTAGGTCGTATAAGTACAAGCTGGTTTGAAAATCATCACGTCTTATATAGGCAAGCTTTTTGCCATCAGGTGAAGGAGTCGGTCTTATTGCACCCCCCATTCCTTCAATAATTGTTTCAATTTCGCCGGTTTGTCGGTCAAAGCGCTTAATTTTATAAATACCGGCAACAGAATCTTTAGAGTAGTGAAAGGTTTTACCAGGCGTTGCATCATGAGAAAAGTAAACATAGCGCCCATCTGGCGAGAACATTGGCTCACCTAAGTCTTTTTGGTCGTTCTCGCGTTTAGTAAGCTGAACACCTTTACCACCGGCTTTGTGATAAAGCCACACTTCTCCAGCCCCTAGTGAGCGACTAGCGGTAAAGTGTTTACGTGCGACAAGGTAATCGCCATCAGGACTCCATGCGGGGCTGTTTAAAAGTCTAAAGGTTTCGTCAGTCACAGCGTGTTGATTGCTACCATCAACATCCATAACCCAAATATTATCACCACCGCCTTGATCTGAGGTAAACGCAATGTGTTTACCATCTGGGCTAAAGCGAGGTTGCATTTGCCAAGCAATATCTGAGGTGAGTTTAGTTGCTTCACCTCCGCTTATAGGCATAGTGTAAATGTCGCCAAGTAAGTCAAACACTAGCGTGTTGCCATCAGGACTAACATCAATGTTCATCCATGTGCCTTGCTCGGTACTAATGGTTGCATCTAAAAACTCACCTTTTGGTGAGTCTACCAGCCACTTTTCTTGATCTTCGTTTGCGTAAGGCTGACCTATTGCTAGGGCGACTGATAAAGCCAGTGCAGTGTGAAGCATTTTTTTCATGCATTTCTCGCTTGTTATTATTGCAGTTAAACTCTCTAACACGATTGCAACAAAAACAGCGCTAACTTGCCAGCGATATCAGACCAAGCACCAAAAATTAATGCCAAACTATGGGGTCAAATTGGTAGTAATCCACCAGCATTCTATAAATTTCAGGGTCGTGTTGTCTAAGCTGCGCTGGCTTTTCTAAAAAGGTCTCTGTGAGTACAGCAAAAAACTCAGCCTCGTTGGTTGCCCCATAGCTATGAATAACATGGGGCATGTTATAAGCAACATGACTTTTTAACTGTGCAAAAGCACGGCTAAAAACACGGGCCCACTCTTTGTAAGCATTGGGGGTTTTTAGTAATGGAGTGCCAGTGGTTTTTCCGGTTTCTTGATCTAACTGGTGGGCAAATTCATGAAACACTAAATTATGGCCATCGCTTGGTAAACGGTTGCCTTCTAGTACATCGTGCCAACTCAGCACTAATGTGCCACCAGGCCACGACTCACCTAAGCGCACAGCGTTGTGGTAACTAACCAGCCCAGCACTATCTCGTGTAGATTGCGGCGCGTAATACGCACTAGGGTAGAGTAAAATTTCTTTTACGTTTTTATAAAGTGGCCAAGGTTTATTAAGCACTAACACACAGGCATCGGCAGCAACTATCAGCTTCATGGCGGGGGTTAGCTTTAGTCCGTCTCGGCCTAAAAAGCGCTTTTCGCTTAAAAACCATATTATGTGGCGCTCAAGCTTTGCTCTGTCGTTGTCCGTCATCTTTTTATAGATAGGCATGCAACGAAGGAGTATTTCTTTTTGTTGAGAGTTTAAAACCGCGTTTTTATATTTTTTATTCCAAAGCCAGTTTTGTAGTGTCTGCCAGCGCCAATAAATTACAACAAAAATAGCCAAAGCAAAAATGAGTAGCCCGTTTATCATGGGGACATCCAAAATAAGTTAGTCTCTTATTAATATGTGCGCCTGCACTCATTTTCAATCAGATAATTTCTGTGCAATTTCGTCCGCTATTTTTAGCTTTGTATAAGGCTTGATCTGCTCGCGATAAAAGACGGTCGTAATCACCCACGTTGGTTGAGTCAGACAAACCAAAACTCGCTGTTACACTTAACCCCTCACCAATAGCCGAAAAGTCATGTTGTGCAATGCTCTCGCGCAGTGCTTCACATATCATTTTTGCTTCGCCAGCGGTTTTATCTGCAAAAACAATGGTAAACTCTTCACCGCCCCATCGTGCTATATGCTGGTTTTCTTGGCAGCCATTTTTAAGTAGATCTGCAATAGTACAAATCACTTTGTCACCAATTATATGCGACCAGTTATCGTTAATTCGCTTAAAGTGATCAATATCCAGTATGGCTATGGCTAAGGGTCGGTTTTGCTGTTTGTAAGTGGCAAAGTTATGAGCAAGCCAGCTATCAAAAGCACGCCTGTTAGGCATATCGGTAAGTTGGTCGTGCGTTGCTTGGTACGCAAACGCATTGGCTTGCGTTTGTAGGTCTTGCGTTTGTTTTTCTACGCGATTAGTCAGCTCTATTTCTATTTTTTTATAGTGATATAAACGGTATTTGTATATGGCAAAAATCACCATTAAAAAAAATACAAATATTGCAAACCTAAATTGCGGTTTTTGCCAAAAAAATGACTGAATTACAATATTTACAGCTTGCTGATTATCTTGCCAATGTGCGTTAGGGTAACTTGCGCGTACCATAAAGGTATACTCCCCTGGGGGTAAATTGGTGTACTCAGCACCGGTCATATGCTGGCGACTAACCCATTTATCGTTAAATCCTTTTAATTGGGTTTGAAAGTTTAATCGCTGCGGCATAATAAAGCTCAGCCCTGCATAATGAAACGATAAACGAGAAACCCCCGGCGGCAAAAAGACCGACTCCCCTTCAAGCGGAAGTGCAATAGGCTTACCATCTACAAAAATATTTTCAATAATGGTCGGCAGTGCAATTTGCGTTGATGCTTTTAAGCGAGCAGGTTTTACAGTACTTACCCCCTTAGCAGTTGCAAACCAAATACTCCCATCGTGATGCGTTACAGCCGAAGGCGTTGAGCCGCCATTAGCCTGCGCACTTAACATGCCATCGCCTTCATCATACAGTTGATAGTTAAGCACAGGTGCTTTAGCGTTCGCAGGCGCATCGAGAATTTGTTGTATATGATTTTTATCGATTTGAATGATCCCGCGGTTGCTCGAAAGCCAAAATGAACCATTATGCGGCACCACTTGAAATAGTTTATCGATAGGTAAACCTTGCTCTAAGCCAAGCATGGCCATTTTCCCGCTTTTTAGCTCATAGCGTACTAAGCCTCTATCTGTAGCCATCCAGGTATAAGTATCATCAATATAAAACCCAAACGCATATTTAGCAGAAAACTCACGCGGAAATTCAACCGTTGTAAAGTGTTCACTAACAATATCAAATACCACCACCCCATTGCCGGTGCCTACCCAGATATTACCTGCGTTATCTTCACTAAGCGTGAGTATAAACCCGCTTGGTAACTCTTTTTTATTTGTAAATTGCTCTAAGCTGCCATCTTCATTTATGCGCGTAAGCCCCATAGCGGAGCCTATCCACAAACGGTTTTTAGAATCAAATAATAACGCTCTTACTTCGTTACTTCCAAGGCCCGTGCTACGACTAATGAATGGGGTAAAGGTATTATTGACTACTTTTAAAACACCCGAGGTATAGGTGCCAGCCCATACACTCCCATCGGGTGCTTCGTGTAAACTAAGTATAGAGTAAGGATTGCTTTGTTTAGAGCCTGAGACCAAGATAGCACGATTGTTTTTGATTATGTTTAAGCCTGAGCTACCCCCAACCCATAAACTACCATCAGAGTGAGAAAGCACTGTACGGGTATAATCCCCGGCTAAGCCTCTCTTATGGGTCCACGATGAAAACGGCGACTCACGCAGACGAAACAATCCCGCGTTTGTGCCAATCCAAATGCTATTTTCTCTATCTTGTAACAAAGACAAAATTCGGTTGGCTGGCAGTCCGTTTTTGGCATCTAATTGCTCTACACCGTCAGGTGATAACCTAAATACCCCTTTATTAATTGTGCCGAACCATAAATCACCATGATTGTCCTCTAGTAAACTAGAAATTGATTCATTTGCAAGCTGTTCATGTATAGGCCGAAACTGCGAATTTATTTTGATCCATGCGCCTTTTTCGCTTCCCACTATCAGCGAGCCGCCTCGGGTAATTAATAAATTGTATACGGGCGCATTGGGTAAACCAAAGTGAGGCGTCATTAGGGTGGGTATTTTATTATCTATTTTATAAAGGCCCGCACTAGTTGCAGCCCAAATAACCCCGTCGCTGTCTTCTATAACGCGATAAGCACTCACATTTTTAATTATCGCAAGGTCGGTATCGCTGTTGTGCTCACGATAAAAAACCCCATCGTTTTCAAGGGCTAACCATAGGCTTTTATCAGCACTTTCTATTAAATGATTAACCATGGTAGACGCTGAGCGCTGCGTGTCCCACTGCCTATGTTGATATAAACTAATCCCACCTCGCGAGCCCGCTATATATAGCCCACCGCTTTGTGTTGGTGTTAAGGCCCTTAAACCTGAGTCGGGTAAATTATTTATATGGGCACGGGTTAGTATTGTAAACTCTTGCCCATTAAACCGTGCTAAACCTTCCCAGGTAGCAACCCATAAGTAACCATCTTGAGTTTGAGTAACACTATTAATACTGTTATGCGGCAGTCCTGAGCGAGTATTCCATGTTTCAGAAAAATAATCGCTTAACGGTAAGCGCGTTTGCTCTTGAGCTTCACATAAAAACATGACGAAAAAAGAACATATAATGCTTAATTGTCTCATCATCAACTGCCTTAGTTATTCTTTTACTTGTGTAAGCGTTTTAACGTTATTTAAGCGTAGCGGGAAAGAATTTACTCGACACTGCTCACATCTAAACTGTACATCCAACAAAGTGCTAAAATCCCTATACGCACGGGGTGAATACACTATGCTTTGTTTAAGCGCTAACAAGCGCTTTAATTTAAACTAAACAATAGCGTCAACAACAAATAATACGTGCTAAAGACACCTTTTAATAAGTTATTAAAGCGTTATGCTTTAAACGGATCAGCTAATCGTTACAAATTAACTTATACCCACCTATTTAATTAAAAATACTACCATAGCGAATAAACACATTGCATTAACTAAATTTAATTAATCTTTACAAAAGTTGTTAATATTATCTTGTAATACGCTTATAAACGCTGCGACGTGTAAACCGTCCATTAAAGAATGATGCACATCAATCGAAAACGGCATTAGTCCCGTGGTTTTATTATATTGACCAAACACAAACTTAGGAATGCCTAAACATTTCCCTTCACTAAAGGCATGCGAAAAACTGCTAAAGTTCAGCCATGGCAGCACTGAAATATGTATCAAATCAGCCTGTCCTTCGGTTTGATTGAATGCCTGAGAAAATAACGGTTGAGATTTAGCATTGGCACTTATAGTGGTCGCGTGTTGAGAAAAAGCTTCAAAGCAAGATGAATAATTAAAATAACTAAATATAAACGAATCATCGCTGGCAAGCTCTACCACACTCGCTCTAACTTGCTTTAAGCGCCATGGACGCTCATTGATAATCCTTAGCATGATCGGGTTATAGGCGTGGCATGCTGTTAGTGTGGCATGCACATATGCTTGAAAAAAAGACAGTTTATTTTGTTTACAATATTCAAATAAAGGCTTGGCGTTAAGTGTTACACACACATTAAAATATGGCTGGGTGAAGTTTTTAAACAATTCAAAGTGTTGCTTGCGAGGCCAAGTATCAAAATCAATTGGCTCCATTAAGGCGTTTGTATTAGTCATATTATCCATACGGTTAAAGGTAACGCCATAAAGTATAAACAAAAAAGGCGTACCAAAGTACGCCTTTTTAAAAATAATAGAGCTAAATTAAAGACCGTTTTTAATAATCTCTTGCGCTAACTCATCGGCTATCAAATGCGTTGATTTTTGCTCTTTTTCACTACGCGCAAAAATTTCAGTAAGCGTATCGTATATGCCTTCAACATGTTTATTAGACGCCGCTTCACTGTAGCCTTGAGGTGCAGTTTCGTAATACACATTAATAATGCCACCAGCGTTAATAACGTAATCGGGTGCATACAAAATACCTTTTTCACGAAGTACTTCACCGTGGCGAGATTGTGCTAATTGGTTATTTGCACAACCTGCAATAATCGTTGCTTTAAGGCGTGGTATAGTTTCATCGTTAACCGTTGCGCCAAGCGCACAAGGTGCGTACACATCAACATCAAGATCGTAAATTTCATCAATACCTACCGATGTTGCACCAAAGTCATTAACTACACGTTCTACTGAATCTTGATTTATATCAGTTACAAATAGTTGCGCACCGGCCTCAGCTAGGTGTTTACATAAACCATAGGCTACAGCACCTAAGCCTTGCACAGCCACTTTAATACCCGAAAAATCTTGATGACCTCGCTGATGCTGTAACGCTGCTTTAATTCCTAAAAAAGTACCATATGCTGTAAAAGGTGACGGGTTTCCGCTTTTCCCTTCAAGGCCCAGTACATAGTTTGTTTCTTTATTCATTAATGCAACATCATCGCAAGTAATGTTCACATCTTCTGCTGAATAGTAACTGCCATTTAATCGCTCTAATTGGCGGCCAAAAGCACGGAATAACTGCTCAGACTTAATTTTTTTTGCATCACCAATAATAACTGATTTACCACCACCAAATGGCAAACGTGCGACTGCATTTTTATAGGTCATGCCCTTAGATAAGCGCAGCACATCGTATACTGCATCTTCATCTTTTGCATAATCCCACATTCTACAACCGCCAACTGCAGGGCCAAGGTTGGTATTGTGCACGGCAATAATTGCTTTTAAACCTGACGCTTCGTCAGAACAAAAAACCACTTGTTCGTGGTTATCAAATTCAGCTTGATTAAACACAGCCACTGTTATTACTCCAAAATAGTTTACCCGTGAGAGGGATGAGCGCTGGAAATTGACGAAACTTTACCACTTCATTTTTGAGGGGGCTACACAATGACAAGTTAAACCCTTAAAAAGTGAGCTATATAAATTAATAAACCTATATATCATAAAAACATGGATAAAAAATCCAACAGAAGGCATATAAGTTAAATTTAAAACTAACACCGCCGATCAAAAGTACGCTCACACTTACGTGAACGTAAAGGTAACGCTAAGTGTAAACCTTGTATTACACTGCTCCCCTCCCAGCAAAGGCGCACAGTGTATAGGTTTATGAAGAAAAAATCAGATTTACCGCAACTGGTCTGAGGTGTTTATTTAAAGAGGTGATTTGCGCTTTTTTAGTGTGTTTATTAAAAAATACAAAAAAAGCGAGCCTAAGCTCGCTTTGTTATTAGATTACGCAAACCTTTATTTAAGCTTACCGTCTAGCTCTTCAATTTTAGCTTTCCAAATGGCAGGGCCTTGTGTGTGTGCATTTGCACCTTCGCTATCTACAGCAACTGTAACTGGCATATCTTCTACTTCAAATTCGTAGATTGCTTCCATACCTAAATCTTCAAAGGCAACCACGCGTGCTTTTTTAATTGCTTTAGATACTAAATATGCCGCACCACCTACAGCCATTAAATAAACCGATTTATGCTCTTTAATCGACTCAACTGTAGCAGGACCACGCTCAGCTTTACCTATCATGCCTACAATGCCGGTTTTTTCTAACATCATATCGGTAAATTTATCCATGCGTGTTGCGGTTGTAGGGCCTGCAGGGCCTACAGCTTCATCACCTACAGCATCAACTGGGCCAACGTAATAAATAAACTTATTATCGAAGTCTACGCCTTCAGGTAAACCTTCACCTGAATTGATCATATCTTGTAAGCGTTTATGGGCAGCGTCACGGCCTGTTAAAATAGTGCCTGAGAGTAAAATAGTTTCACCCATTTTCCACTCACGAGTATCTTCTTTAGTTAGCGTGTCTAAATTAACACGACGCGTTCCTTCACCTACTTCAAAGGTGACTTCTGGCCAGTCTTCTAGCTTAGGCGCTTTTAAATCTGCAGGGCCTGATCCATCTAATGTAAAGTGTACGTGGCGCGTAGCAGCACAGTTAGGGATCATCACTACAGGTTTTGATGCCGCATGTGTAGGTGCAGTTTTTACTTTAATATCAACAACCGTTGTTAAACCACCTAAACCTTGTGCACCAATACCTAGCTTGTTAGCACGTTCAAAAATTTCTAAACGTAATTTTTCTTCTGTTGTTTGTGCACCGCGCTCCATTAGCTCATGAATATCAACAGGGTCCATTAACGACTCTTTGGCCATTACCGCTGCTTTTTCGGCGGTACCGCCAATACCTATACCTAGCATGCCAGGCGGACACCAGCCTGCGCCCATCGTCGGTAGCGTTTTTTCTACCCATGCAGCGACATCGTCAGATGGGTTTAGCATAACCATTTTACTTTTGTTCTCTGAGCCGCCGCCTTTCGCTGCAACCATTACTTCTACTTCGCCACCCGGCACTAAGTCAATATGAACAACTGATGGGGTATTATCTTTGGTGTTTTTACGCGTGCCTGCAGGGTCAGCTACAATAGAAGCGCGTAGTGGATTATCTGGGTTTAAATATGCGCGACGTGTGCCTTCATCAACCATTTGTTGTACAGTTAAATCTGTTTTATCCCACTTAACATCCATTCCTACTTTTACAAAACAGGTAATAATACCCGTGTCTTGACACAATGGACGCTTGCCTTCAGCCGACATACGCGAGTTAATTAAAATTTGCGCGATTGCATCTTTTGCAGCCTTGCTTTGTTCTTTGTTATAGGCTTTTTCTAGCGCTTGAACAAAATCAAGAGGGTGATAAAAAGAAATATATTGCAACGCATCTTCAATGCTATCAATAAAGTCTTGCTGACGGATTGTACTCATTAGTGGTTCCTTAAGTTAGCGTTACGCTTAAGCGTAATCTATACCAAACCGGTGACGGTGGTTTGCACTGTTTTAATTACAACGTAGATTTGATACTAAACGCTGCCAAAAAAATTTGACTTATGATACCCTCCCAGCCCGTTTCGAGCCAGTTCTTAAAGGGGCAGCAAATGCTAAACAATGAAAAAAATTGTGTAAAATTAGCCATAACACAAAACTGCATTGATGTTTTCGCGCATTTTGCGCATTTACCCTATGCCGTATTACTAGACTCAGCCAATAGCGAGCACATAAATAGTCGCTACGATATTATTGCGATAGAGCCCCACGCTATTTTAGAAGTCAATAACAATCAAAGCGTATTTAATCAGCAACTTGACTCACGTAGCCCCTTTACAATAATGAACGATGAGCTAAGTAAACTTAGCACGCAAAAAGCCGCTAATAACCTGCCCTTTAATGGCGGCTGGCTTGGTTATTTTGGTTACGACTTAGGCCGTATTATTGAGCACATGCCAAGCACAGCAAAACACGATATAACGTTGCCACAAATGGCCATTGGTCTTTATTTAGATGCGCTAATATTTGATAAACGCCAGCAAAGCTGGTTTTACGTTTCTCAACCAAAGATAAATCGCCTAGCGCTTTACCAGCAATATTTAGCAAACGATGTAGCGCCTGCACACTTTTCGCTCACCAGTGATTGGCAATCAAATATGAGTAAGCATGAATACGCTGATAAATTTTCGCAAATACAAGATTATTTAAAAAGTGGTGATTGCTATCAAATCAACCTCGCGCAGCGCTTTAGTGCTAGCTTTAAAGGCGATCCTTTCCAAGCCTATAAAATATTACGTGTAGCAAATAAAGCGCCGTTCTCTAGCTTCATAAACCACCCAGGTGGTGCCATTTTATCAATATCGCCCGAGCGCTTTATTGCAGTTCACGACAACATAGTTGAAACAAAACCTATCAAAGGCACTTTGCCACGTATGGCCGATGCCATCGCAGACCAACAACAAGCCAGGGCCCTTGAAAACTCAACCAAAGACCGCGCAGAAAACGTAATGATTGTTGATTTACTGCGTAACGATTTAGGCAAAGTGGCAAAGCCTGGCTCTGTAAAGGTGCCCTCACTGTTTGCTATTGAGAGCTTTCCGGCTGTTCATCACTTAGTCAGTACTGTCACGGCCGAACTCGATGAGAATAAAACGTGTGTTGATCAACTTGAAGCTGCATTCCCCGGAGGGTCAATCACCGGTGCACCGAAAATTAGAGCAATGGAAATAATTGAAGAGCTAGAGCCTCATAGGCGGAGTATTTACTGTGGCTCTATAGGGTATTTAAGCGCCTGCGGTAATATGGACACCAGTATTACAATCCGTACATTAGTTTGTCATAACGAGCATATTTATTGCTGGGCCGGCGGGGGTATTGTCGCTGATTCTAAAGTCGAATTGGAATACCAAGAAACATACGATAAAGTGAATAAAATACTTCCTTTATTAAAACAGTAGAACGCTTTGAATAGTGAACATATTATGGCGCGGTTTCAGCTAAGCCCTACTGCCGCGCCAAATCAAATAAAAGATACCCGTAAAAAGCGTGCCAGTGCGGTTATGCTGCCTATTATTGATGTTGATAACCACGCGCATATTTTATTGTGCAAACGCCCTACTTATTTACATCACCACCCTGGGGAAATTTGTTTACCCGGCGGTAAGTTTGAGCAAAGCGATAAGCACCTGCGTACCACAGCACTTCGAGAACTACATGAAGAGCTTAATATAGCGCCAAGTCATGTCACAGTGCTCGGTCAGCTGCCGCAATACTCTACCCTAACGGGCTTTAGCATTAGCCCATTTGTGGGTTTACTTGATAAACACACAGTATGGGAGAATGATTATAATGAAGTGCAAGCAAGCTTTTTACTGTCGCTTACTGCGCTTTCAAACGAGGCCAATTGGCAGCCCATTCCTTTTCAGCGATTTGGCAAAAAAATCAACTTGCAAGGGTTTAGTACACCGCACGGATTACTGTGGGGAGCAACGGCTAACATTATAAAAAACTTTACAAAACAGCTTGCCCTACCAGTTTAAAACTTATTGGCAAATAGTTACATAATATAGAATTAACGTTATGATACTCGACCGTTCAAAGAACAGCTCCAGGGCTGAGTAAATATAGTAGAGACCCATAATATGATCAGTGCATTTGATATGTTTAGCATTGGTATTGGCCCATCGTCGTCACACACCGTTGGCCCAATGCGCGCCTCGCGCTTATTTGTTAATGACCTTCAAGAACAACAACTTTTAACTTCTGTTACCGATATAAAAGTTGAGCTTTATGGCTCACTGGGTCAAACCGGCGTAGGCCATGGCTCCGGTAAAGCCGTAATATTAGGACTTGCAGGATACGATCCAGAAACAATTGATGCTGATTTAGTTGACGATATTCTTGCTACCATTGAAAAAGAGCAAGTGATATACCTAAACCAAACCCATAAAGCGAACTTTCCTAAGCAAGGAGCTATTGTTTTTCATCGCCGTAAAACCTTACCTAAGCATTCTAATGCAATGGAAATTATTGCCTCAAGCAATGGCGAAAAAGTATATAGCAAAGTGTACTATTCTATTGGCGGCGGCTTTATTGTTACCGATGAAGAATTTGAAAACGAAAAACAAGCAGCCCTTGATATACGCGAACAAAACCCTGCGCCTTACCCATTCGAAAGCGCAAAAGATTTGCTAGAGCTATGTAAAGAATCCGGCTTGAGTGTATCAACCTTAATGATGCACAACGAAAAAACGCTGCGCAAAGAAGACGATATTAAAGACGAGCTATTTAATATTTGGCAAGTTATGAAAGCCTGTATAGAGCGAGGCATGCGCACCGAGGGCATTTTACCTGGTGGTTTAAAAGTTAAACGCCGTGCACCTAGCTTATATTTAAAACTCAATGTAGAAGTAAGCAATGACCCGCTTAGAGCAATGGATTGGGTGGATTTATTTGCCCTTGCTGTAAATGAAGAAAATGCCGCGGGGGGTCGCGTAGTTACTGCGCCTACAAATGGCGCAGCGGGTATATTACCTGCCGTACTAATGTACTACCACACGTTTATTAAAGAAGTGGACCGCGACATAGCCACGCGCTATTTATTAACCGCAGCGGCTATTGGTATTTTATACAAAAAAAATGCCTCTATTTCGGGTGCAGAAGTAGGCTGCCAAGGTGAAGTGGGTGTGGCTTGTTCAATGGCTGCCGGCGCACTCACCGAAATTGTTGGTGGTAATGTAGTACATGTTGAAAACGCCGCAGAAATAGGCATGGAACATAATTTAGGTCTAACCTGCGACCCTGTAGGCGGATTGGTACAAGTACCGTGTATTGAGCGCAATGCCATGGGCGCCATTAAAGCAATTAATGCCTCGCGCCTAGCAATACGTGGCAGTGGCGAGCAAAAGGTGTCGCTTGATAAAGTCATTAAAACCATGCTTGATACTGGCAACGACATGAAAACCAAATACAAAGAAACCGCACGCGGTGGATTAGCGGTAAACATTATTGAATGTTAAGCGTATAAAAACAAAAAACCGCGTATTTTAGTAATACGCGGTTTTTTATTTTTAGTACAAAGCTTTGCTATTTTACCGGCAGTTCTATGTCTGCAAACAACGCATCAACATCTTCTTGATTACGTAACAAACTAGCGCGCTCTACTCGCTCTTTAGTTAAATGCGGGGCAAAACGTTCAATAAAGTCATACATATAAGTACGTAAAAAACTGCCCTTTCTAAAGCCAATTTTAGTTGTACTCGCTTCAAATAAATGACTAGCATCAATACACACTAAATCAGTGTCACTTAATTGATCAACGGCCATTGAGGCAACTACACCTACACCTAGCCCTAACCTTACATACGTTTTTATTACATCGGCATCTGTTGCAGTAAACACAATGTGTGGCTCAAGGCCATGTGCGTTAAATGCTTTGTCGAGTTCAGAGCGACCAGTAAAACCAAATACATACGTAATAAGTGGATACTGAGCTATATCAGCAACAGTTAAACTGTCGGCCTTTTGTGCTAATGGATGATCTTTTGCCACTACAATGCTGCGATTCCAATGATAACAAGGCAGCATAACTAAATCTGAATATAAATGAAGCGCCTCTGTTGCGATGGCAAAGTCAGCGTCTCCGCGCGCTGCCGCATCGGATATTTGTTGTGGTGTACCTTGGTGCATATGCAGCGAAACAGCGGGGTATTTTTTCATAAACCCTTGGATAACACTGGGTAAAGCGTAACGAGCCTGAGTATGTGTAGTGGCTATATTTAGTTTACCTTGATCAGGCAAGGTATGCTCATTAGCAACGGCTTTTATTCCTTCGACCTTAGAAAGAATTTCGCGAGAAATGTTAATTATTTCTTCACCGGCACTTGTAACATGCGTTAAATGTTTACCACTGCGGCCGAAAATTTGTACACCTAACTCATCTTCTAGCATACGCACTTGTTTAGATATACCAGGCTGTGAGGTAAATAAACTTTCAGCGGTAGCTGATACGTTTAGCTTATGATTTTGAACTTCTACTATGTATCTAAGTTGTTGTAATTTCATGGTTGCAGTTTTAACGTTGTTATTAGGCCAGCATGAAGGGAGCAAGCTACAGAGACAAGTTTACTTTATACAATACTTGCCTGAATGCATACTTATACCTTCATTATTTAGACGCTAAGGCTAGCATAATAAATTCGCTTCAGGTAGCGATGTTTATTCAGGTTCAACTTATAATACATTATTCCTATATCTAATTTTTAACATATTTTAAAGTTAATCAGCGCAAAGCTACCCTCAAAGCATATATTTGATGTAATATAAAAAAATAGATTGTGAATCCGAGAGTTAAGCCATGATCGTTTCGATTATAATTGTGCTTATAGTGGCGCTAATAGTGATTGCACTGTGGGTAAGCGCTGTACAACAGCATAAAGAAAAACAAGAAGTTGAACGTCGTAAAGAATTAACAAAACAAAAAGCGATAATCGAAGAAACCGAAGAGGCGCTAATGAATAGTGCCAATATTCCGCTTTCTGAAAATGTTATACGCGCTTTGCAACGTAGATGTTACGAGGCGCTAAACGCCATGGTGAAACACTCACCTAATTCTAAAGCATTAAAAAGTAGGATGAACGAAGCAAAAGAAAAGCTAAGTGCGCCAGTACAAGGCAATAGCAACGACAACTTATCGCTACCAAGTAACGACAAACAATTAGTTTCGTTAATACAAGGTATAAAAAAGCTTAGAGTAATTATGCGTTCGGAGCATAGTAAAGGACGCGTAGATAGCCAAGTATTTGCCGCAGAAGACAAGCGTCTAGAAAAATTACAACTGAGAATTAATATAGAAAGCCAAATAAAACGCGGTTTATCTGCTCGTTCGGCAAGTATGGTGGGCTCTGCCAGGCAGTATTTTGAGAAAGCCTATGCCACGCTTAGTGCCGTTACCTATTCAGATGAATACGTAAATACTAAACGCCAAGAAGTCGAAGCCTATTTAGAAGAAATAAGTACTGAGCTAAAAGCGTCAAACGCCACCGCCCTTAAGAAAAAAGCAGAAGCTGAGCAAGATGAACTCGATGTGTTATTTGCCCCTAAAAAGAAATGGTAATTTTAAATAACCAAAAGTAAGCCCATACACAATGTATGGGCTTTTTTGTATCTGCTAAACTGTTTTTACCATGGGTGAATACAAATGTACTTTAGGGCACTACCTAGCACTCACTCCGTTATAAACTCTCATTTACCACTGCAAGAGATATACACGGTATAACTAGGCAATGGCACTGAGTGATAGCCGCTAAATAATAATTTACCCGCCCTTGAGTACATCTGTTAATTCAACGAATCGGCATTAGCTATTATGATAAAAACGCAAACTTGATAATAAACAGCGCCGTTAAAATCCACACACTAATACTCACTTGATCGCGTTTATCACATAGTAACTTAACCGCAGTATACGATATAAAACCAAGCGCAATACCATGTGCAATAGAGAATGTAAGTGGCGTCATAAGCAGTACAACACTTACCGGAATTGCATCGCTCATATCATCCCAGTTCACAAACTTAAGGTTTTGCAGCATTAATACCGCAACGTATAAAATAGCACCCGCTGTTGCATAAGCTGGCACCATTTGCGCAAGCGGCGCAAAAAACATCATTAGCAAAAAGCATACACCTACAACGACGGCTGTTAAGCCAGTACGCCCGCCAACTGATACACCGGCCACAGACTCAATATAAGAAGTGGTTGTTGAAGTACCCAACATTGCGCCGGCAATGGTCGCTGTACTATCTGCACTTAAAGCACGCCCTAAGCGCGGCATGTTGCCTTTTTCATCGGCTAAGCCTGCTTTTTGAGTTACCGCAACCAACGTCCCTGATGTATCAAATAAGTCAACAAACAAAAACGCAAAAATTACGCTTAACATGGAAAGTTCAAGGGCCGCTGCAAAATCAAGTTGCATAAACGTAGGTAAAATAGACGGTGGCATTGAAATTACGCCGTGGTACTGAACTAAATCAAGGCTTAACGCAATACCTGTTACTAGCAAAATGCTAATAAGTACGCCACTTTTTATATCGCGATAAAGTAAAGCCGCAATCACAAAAAAGCTTAATATAGCTAATAAAGGGCCCGCCGAAGTGATATCACCAAGCTGCACTAATGTTGCTGGGCTTGAAACAATAATCCCTGCATTTTTTAGTGCAATTAACGCTAAAAACGCGCCTATACCTGTTGCTATAGCTTGTTTTAAAACCAAAGGAATCGCATTAATTATCCACTCGCGGACCTTAAACAAACTTAATATTAAAAATATACAACCAGACATAAATACCGCACCTAATGCAGCCTGCCAGCTATAACCCATCCCTAAAACTACACCATAAGTAAAAAATGCGTTAAGGCCCATACCTGGCGCAAGTGCTAAAGGATAATTGGCCCACAGCCCCATAATAAAACAGCCAATAGCAGCTGCAATACAAGTGGCTACAAATGCAGCACCTTGATCCATGCCTGCTTCAGCAAGCATTGCAGGGTTAACAAATACAATGTAAACCATAGTGATGAAAGTAGTGACTCCTGCAATGCTTTCGCGTCGCACATTGGAGTTGTTTTCGCGGAGTTTAAATAGAGCTTCGAGCATAATAGACTTGTGGTTGTAAAAAGTGACGAGATTTTATCATAAAATTAAGTATAAACAGGACATTTTACCTTGCGATATACTAAACTGTTGACGTAGAAACTATATAAAAGAAAATGTATGAATAAGACTCAGCCTAGCGGACAAGACTTAGAGCAGCAATTAAACAACATTTTAGACTTTGTAACTCAGCCTATAAACCAAAGCGCTGAAAGCAATAGTGATGTAAGCGAGCACACAGCACTTAATAAAGCACTGTATTATTTAAAACATAATCAAGCACCATTGGCAGCTAAATGGATGCGTCTTGCCGCAATGGCCGGAAATCATCGCGCCCAGTTTTATTTAGGATTATTTTTTGTCAAAGGCCAAGGCGTACCAAAAAGTGTATTTCACGCAGCAGCATGGCTTAGTTTAGCCAGCAGCCAAGGCTATGAACCGGCAACCGCTGCTTTAGATGATTTAAGAAAATATATCGACACCAAACGTCTTAAAGACGCTCAGTGCTACGCAGCAAGCTTGTTTGAGCAAATACACCAAATACAGTATGCTCACTTAATCCCCAAAAATGACTAACTACTGTATTGCTAAGTACTGTAAAACACATTAAAACAACTGTATAGCCACCTCTTAAGTACTGTATAGCGCTGCTACACTTTATACAGTTGCGCAAGCACCCTCATTTTTCACTCTCACAGATAAATTATAAGCAACTGTTTTTAAAGTGTTATTTTTATTATTTATTTTTTAAAGTCATCAACTGTATAAAAAATAACAAAAAACACTTGCACACAACAACTGTATAAACTACTGTATACATGTACTGTATATAAACCCAGTGAGTGAGACCTATGCTACAGCCAATTACCGTAAGAAACGTTAAAAGCTACCAACAACATGACGAAAATGAGTTAGTAAACTTAATAAAAGTCGAAGATGAAATTTCTGCAACATTTGAGATGCTAAAAGTGTTGCACCAATACAATAGCTCGAATGCGTGGACCTTACTAATTGCGCCTGACCATGTGCCCAGTAAAGCCTTACTAGATAGCTGCTCTATTGATACCAGCAAATTGCTTGTGATAAGGCAAAAGCATTTAGTAAATTTAGAGTATGTGCTTAACTCCGCACTTCATAATGGAAATTTTGCAGCCATTATTACGTGGACCGACATAGTCAGTGAGCAACAGCTTGTTAATTTATCGCTTAATTTAAATAAAAGAAGCGCTAAGCTATTTTGCTTTACTAAAAAAACCAGCACTACAGCAATATCACTTACTCAATAAGCTTGGTAAAATACATTTTTGATTTATGTTAATTAGTATTTTATGAGTGTAACCAGTACCAGCGCCTGCAAATGCAACAGTCAGCTTAATTATGGCGACTGTTGCCAACCTTATCATCTTGATATAAAAACCCCAGAAACACCTGAGCAATTAATGCGTTCGCGTTTTAGTGCTTATGCATTAAAAAATGCATCTTATGTATTTAAAACTTACGCTAAAGAAAAACAAGCACAAAACCCAGTAAATGAAATTGCTGACTTTGCCAATAGCTGCCGCTTTGTAAAATTAGTTGTACGCGACACAAAACAAAGTGATGAGCGAGGCTCTGTTGCCTTTAACGCGTATTATTTTTACCAAAACTTATATTGTGAACTGGATGAGAAATCAGACTTTATAAAAGAGGATGGTGAATGGCGTTATTTAGAGGGTATTATTAATCCGGTAGCCGATATTAAAGTTAATAGAAATGACCCCTGCCCTTGCGGAAGTGCTAAGAAATATAAAAAATGCCACGCTTTATAAAGTAATACACTTAAAGTATAACGACGCTTAAGTAATTTCAATAACGAACTTAACCACTAGCTAAAACAAAAAATGGACCATTTAGGTCCATTTTCTACAATATTGTTATTGGGTTTTTATTCATCATCATCTAAATCGAACGATTCACGCTGCGCAGGTCTAGCTAAAATCTCAACATAGAATGAAGTAAGCGCCTGCTTTTCGATTTCGCTGATCTTGTTGTTAATTTCAGCTACGTGAACAACTTCGGCATCATCGGCACTTGTGCCAAACTTACAGTCAAACGCCCAGTAATCAGCTTCAACAGGTAGCGTTTTATTGCGCTCTCTTTTCAAATATTTTTTCACTTCATGCTTTGCAGCATCAACCATACGAGGGTATTTGATTTTCTCATGATTTAGCGTGAATGTTTTCTTCATTACGTTCCTAATTACCTTGATTTAATGATAATGGCACTCAAGTCATACCATTTGCAGCCATTATAGCAATTGCATTTAATTTGTGGATGCTTTTTTTAAACAAAAAAAGAATTGTTCTATTTTATTGCATAACCGATTATTAAATATAAGGTGTTTTAGGCTTTTAAAACGTACAAGTGTTAAATTATTTTTATGCGTTAGCAACAAGCAATGGCTTATGTATAGCCTCATTAGTTAAATCGTCATAAAATGCTGCGGCGTCCATTTGTGGACTTGCAAGCGCGGTGTGCGTGTCATTTAAGCGTCTGCGTACTGATAGTTCACAATTATCGATTACTGTTAAAGGAATATGTAACTTATCATCTCTAATCGCTAGTGGCTCAGGGTTTAAGCAGTGACTTAATTTTATTGCTTTCATACCTGCTTGCTCACCTTGTTGAACAATCACCGATGCGTGCTCTTGCCCTATGCTCATATCAAATTTATCGGGAGCTAATAATTGCTTTGGCCCAGCACCAAAGCGCTCCCTTAACTGTTCTTCGTCTACATAAGCACTATGCGTCTCACTTTTTGGCAAGTGAAATTGACTAAAATCCAGCGCATCATGCGATAGCATCGCTAATAAAAGTGAGAATTCACCTCTGCGATTTTCATGCACACTTTTATTTAGCCTGGTCTTTAGCTGACTCTCTGTGATTAACAAATCATCGATTTGCATAGTCTTTAGCCGATTATGATAACTGGTAGATATTTATCGGCTTTATTTCAAATTTCTTTAGCTTTTTTCTTTACTTAAATACGCAGTTTGCTATTATCAGCGCCGTTGCATTGGAGGGGTTCCCGAGCGGCCAAAGGGATCAGACTGTAAATCTGACGGCTCAGCCTTCGCTGGTTCGAATCCAGCTCCCTCCACCACTTTTCTTACCGCTAAGTTAAGTGGGGCCAAATGTAACAAAATAGTGTGGAGGGGTTCCCGAGCGGCCAAAGGGATCAGACTGTAAATCTGACGGCTCAGCCTTCGCTGGTTCGAATCCAGCTCCCTCCACCACTTCTTATCTTCAGTATCTTTTTCTATCTCTTTTTTATCACTATTTAAATCTCATTTTTAGACTAATTATCAAATACCCACTGTAATGTTGCCCCGTGATTTTTAAGCCATGCTGATGCCAATTTATAATCGGGATAAAATTTAGCTACGCGCTTCCAAAAAGCGTTGCTGTGGTTTAAATGCGTTAAATGAGCCAATTCGTGCACAATAACATAATCAATTATATGATGCGGTGCCCCAACAAGGTTTAGGTTAAAGGTTAGTTCTCGTCGAGAATTACAACTCCCCCACTTACGTTTATAACTTCCAATCGTCAATTTAGTCGGTAATGCTTCTGACATCTGTTGGCAATAATAGGCTAAACGCATTTCAATGTAGTTTGTTAGCATTTCTTCAAGAGCAAGGCAAAGTAGCTGCTTACGTTTTTCGAGCTGTTTTTTTACTCGTTTAGAAGTGTAAATAATAAACTCGCTGTCGGACTGCTGAACATACGAGCGTGTCCCTTTAGCGAAAGTAATAGTATATGGTTTAGCAAACACCGTAACTTTCTGACTTTTAAATGGATATTGATGAACATCAATAGCATTAAGTTGTTTATGTAATTGCGCAGCTACCCACTCTTTTTTACTGAGCAGCCATTGTTCTATATGTATTTTTGATACGTGCGTAGGTGCATAAACAGTAACTAATTGTTGGCTAACTTTTATTGCCACTGTTTTACGCCTTGTACTTCGCTTTAACTGATACTCAAACAAGGTGTATGCTCAAAATCTAAAAAAGCCTATTATAAAGCCTTATCTATTCAATGTAGTTATTTAACGATAAATAAATAGGTTCAGTATTTTTTACTAACTCAAAATAACGTTTTATTAATGAAGTGCACTGCGTATGTTAATATTTTTACAAGAAAAAGTAACTTCACAGATTTATAGTATAAATTATTAGATTAACAGTTTATTTATATAATAAATCTATTAAACTAGTTTAATAAAGATACTAATTTGAGTCGTTATGCTCTCTGCATTTTTTATAACCGATCAAGATCCGAGCCTTATTATCAATGGTGCATATAACCCTATACTGGTTAGTTTATCGGTCATTACCGCTATTTTTGCGGCCTTTTTTACCGTATGGTTAGTTGATGTAGCTAAGCAAACACAGTTCGAAAGCTATAAACGCCTAGCCAATATAACCGGAGCCACTGTTTTATCGGCCGGCATATGGAGCATGCACTTTATAGGTATGTTGGCTTTTTCGCTATGTACAGATATAAGTTATGATCCGCTGATAACCCTTTTATCTTTTTTACCTGCATTTATTGCATGCCAATATGCCTTTTCGATTTTAGTAAAATCGCAAGGCTCGTTCAAACACCTTATTATTTGCTCTATTTTACTTGGCTCAGGTATTGGCACAATGCACTACAGTGGCATGGCGGCTATGGAGCTGGCCCCGTTACTACGTTACGACCCAGCCATGTTTGCTTTATCGATCGTGGTCGCTGTTGGTTTATCGTTTATAGCACTTTTTACCCGTTATTATTTAACGCGTTTGCTACCTAATTTATCACAGATACAAGCGCGTGCTATTACCGCTATTATTTTAGGCTCAGCAGTGGCAGGCATGCACTACATGGGTATGGCCGCTACCCGCTTTGTTGCAACCACACCGCTTTTACCTGATTATCAAGAGTCAACCACTGAGCTTGCTTTTGTGGCTATTGCCATAGCTACCGCGACGGTTGCTATAACTTGTGTTATTGCAGTTATAAATGGCATGGTAAGATACCGCTTATTACTTGAGGAAAAATCGGCGGATGAATCGCGCTTAAATGCTATTTTAGGCACTGCTATTGATGGCATTGTAACTATAGATCACACCGGCATTATATTGAGCTTTAACGAAGCTGCCAGCAAAATTTTTGGTTGGCGAGAAAGTGACGTTCAGGGGCAAAATGTAAAAATGCTGATGGCCGATGAAATCGCCCGCCACCACGATGGCTATTTGTCTAACGCCAAAAATGTAGATCTTGGTAAGGTAATTGGTATAAATAGAGATGTCTCTGCTAAGCACAAAGATGGCCACCTCTTCCCAATACGCTTAGGCATAGGAGAAGTTAACCAGCCCGACCAGATGCCGTTATATGTTGGCTTTATCACCGATTTAACCGAACAACGCGCCTTGCAACAAAGCCTTATTGAAAAAGAGCAAAAGTACCGCTCTTTAATGGATAATATGCCTGGCGCTGCTTTTCGTTGTAAATACGATGAAAACTGGAGCATGTTATTTATCAGCCCGACCATAACGGAGCTCACAGGCTACACGCCAGAAGAGTTCACAGAAAGCTGCATTGAATTTAATGATCTCATTTTAAAAACAGATCAACCAACGGTTAACGAAGCCGTAGCACAAGCCATGACCTCAAGCTTAAAATACTCGGTAGAATACCGTATACGCCACCGCAACGGTAAAGTCGCCTGGGTACTCGATAAAGGCAGTATAACCCTTGATAAAGAGAATAACCCGCAGTGGATAGATGGGGTGCTCGTTGATATTACAGAGCAAAAAGAATACGAAGACAAACTAGAACAAGCTAAATTGCAAGCTGAAGAAGCTGCGCACGCTAAGCAATCGTTTATGGCTAATATGAGCCACGAAATTCGCACGCCAATGAATTCTATTATCGGTTTTAGCGACCTACTCATGGACACACCGCTAAACCAAGAACAGCAAAAACATTTGGTTACAGTCAATAATGCGGCGCGTTCATTATTGAGACTCCTTAATGAAGTGCTTGATACCGCAAAGCTTGAGCGCGGAAAGTTAACGATTGAACCAGTACACTTTAGTTTGAAGCAGGTACTCGATAGCATTATTTCGACATTTTGGCTTGAAGCAAAAAAGAAAGACCTGCGCTTAAAGTTAAACATTAAAGACTCTGTGGCCAGCACCTACTATGGCGACCCAGATAGGTTAAGGCAAATTTTAACCAACCTAATCGGTAACGCCATTAAATTTACCGAGCAAGGATCGGTTGAGCTCACTGTAAGCACCACACAAACCGAACAGCTCTTTTTTGAAGTGCAAGATACCGGCATAGGTATTGCTAAAGACCGTGTTAAAGCTATTTTTCAGCCGTTTGTTCAGGCCGATGGCACCACAACTCGTCGCTTTGGTGGTACAGGACTTGGCACAACCATTAGTAAACAATTAGTAGAGCTGATGGGCGGCACCATAAACCTAGTCAGTGAAGAAAACAAAGGCACCTGCTTTTATTTCTCATTACCTCTTAAACAAGGCGATGCAGAAAAAATAGATCATTTCGATGGCCTACACACCCAGTTACCCTCACTAAGAGTGCTGGTGGTGGATGATATCGAGCAAAACACCGAGTTACTCTCTTTATTACTTTCTAAAGATCAGCATTTAGTTACCAAGGCAAGCAACGGTTTAGACGCTGTGGAAATATTCGAAAAGCAAAGCTTTGATGTCATACTGATGGATATTCATATGCCTGAGTGTGATGGCATAGAAGCCACCACGAAAATTAGAGCCATAGAAAGGCAAAGGCAGCTTAAATTCACCCCTATTATTGCCCTAACAGCCAGCGTGCTTCAGCAAGATAAACTTACAGCTAAACGTGCTGGTATGAACGGCTTTGCTAATAAGCCTATAGATATAAATCAGCTTAACCAAGAAATTGCCCAAGTGCTTGGCTTAGGTATTGCAAAAGATATGGTGATTAGCCAATCAGACCCTGAGGCTAAACACATCGACTTTGAAAAAGGTGTGATGCTTTGGGGCAATAAATACAAGCAGTTAACCGAAATTGCCAAATTTATAAATGACAGTAATAAACGATTTGATATTTTATTTAATACTAAATTATCGCAGGTTAAAAACGAGCATAGCCTAATACACACCCTTAAAGGAGTTGCTGGTAATTTAGGTCTTACAACATTAATGACTTTATTAGCCAATTTAGAACGCGAGCAAATACCTGAGCAATCTCAAGCGTTAGTTACACAAATAAAAGATGAATTAGAGACCATAACGCAATTAATATCAGGCGATGAATGCACACAAATCACACCTGCTGAAAGTGAGGATATTGAGCAAAAAAGCACGCTAAGCACAGCTGAATTAAAGTCACTGTGTGAAACGCTGCACCATGAAGCGCAAAGTGCTGAGCTCAACGATGATTTACTTGCACAGCTTGAAAATAACGTCCCTGCACACTTACAAACTAAAATTAGTGAGGTTGTAAACGCGTTTGATGAATTTGATTTTGATCAGGCACAACACATACTAGACGATTTAATTAAAGAGTTTACCGAAGAATGAGAATATTGAATGGATTTTAGCAACGACAAGCCGCGTATATTAATCGTTGATGATGAACCTGCTAACTTAAAAGTTATGCGAGAAGTATTAGGTAATCAATACCGCATGTCTTTTGCTAAATCAGGCGCTGCAGCACTTGCCCTACTTGAGAAAGAACAGCCTAAGCTCATATTACTCGATATCATGATGCCCGATATGAATGGGTTTGAGGTATGCCAAATACTTAAAAGCACACCCACGCTTTCGCACATCCCGATTATTTTTGTAACGGCTCTTGGCGATGAAAGCGATGAGTTTAAAGGGTTTGAACTCGGTGCGGTTGATTACATTACTAAACCTATTAGTCCTGCGATTGTACGCGCACGTGTTAAAACACATTTATCGCTTGTACAAGCTGAGCAATTAAAGCAAGCCCATGTTGATTTAGTACATAGATTAGGCCGCGCTGCAGAGTACAAAGACACAGACACTGGTGAGCACATTGCTAGAATGAGCCAATACAGTAAATTATTAGCATTAGAATTTGGCATGGGTGAGCAACAAGCAGAGCTACTTCGCCAAGCAGCCCCTATGCACGATGTAGGTAAAATAGGTATTCCGGATGCTATTTTATTAAAGCCTGGGCGATTGACCCCTGACGAATTTGACCACATGAAACAGCATGCGGCTATTGGCGCACAAATTTTAGCAAATTCCTCATCACCGCTATTACAACTTGCCCATAAACTGGCTATAGAGCACCACGAAAAGTGGGATGGCAGTGGCTACCCTAATGGTTTAAAAGGCGAACAAATATCGGTTGAAGGGCGTATTGTAGCGATTGCAGATGTATTTGACGCCCTTACCTCAAAACGCCCTTATAAAGAGGCTTGGAGTGTAGAAGAGGCGCTTGAACATATGCAAGCACAAGCAGGTAAACACTTTGACCCCGACCTCATCAACTTATTTGTAAATAAGCTCGATGGTATAATCGCAATCAAAAACGCATACCAAGAGCAACACTAAGTATTGCGCTTGCGCGAACCTTGTTTTACATCGCCATATACCGCTTTTATGTGCGGGTAGTCATGAGAGGTTATTTCGTGGCTATTCCCACTGTTATCTTTAAAATAAAGTGAAAACGTAACACCATGATCGGCCAGCACTGTTTTTATGTTTAAGCCTTTTAAATAATCAATCCAACAAATAAACTGTGCACCTGTGGCTGAAAACGCAATCCCTTTACTTCGCCCTTGTGCTTCAAACAACGCTAAACGTGTTGTTTTTGCGGTATCTTCAAGTGTGAGTGGCCCCTTGCCATTTTCATTCCAAAAGGCAAGCTCTTCAACAACGCTAAAGCCTAACACCTGCTTGTACCATTTTAGCGCTTCTTGGATGTTTTCAACATTTAGGTGGCAATGATCTATGCCCGATAATAATGGAGCACTCATACTATTGGCCAATTTCTGATTTTAACTGCACTAAAAACGCATACATATACGTTGTGCGTCGCTCTGCCTCAGCTTTAGCTGAGGGCGTATTCATGCTCTTAGCAATATGAAGCAATTTAATAAAAAAATGATCCAGAGTATAGGTTTTATCATCTGCTTCGCGGTTAACACAAAACGGATCATCAGGGTTGTACAGTAAGCGACTGATAGAACCCCCTACTTTCATACAGCGGCTGACACCTATTGCACCGAGTGCGTCCATCCTATCGGCATCTTGCACGATTTGAGCTTCTAAAGTTTTAACCGCTATATTGGCGCTAAAGCTATGGGCGGCTATAGCATGATGAATATCATCAAACAAACTCGCGTCATAGTTAATTGACTTTAAAAACGCAATGGCTTTATCTGCCGCCATGGTTGACGCTTTTGCTCTGTCAGGATGGTTTTTTGCCACTGCAACACAGTCATGCATCCATGCTGCGGGCAAAACAATATTCATATTGGCTTGCTCGGCGTGACACAATTGAATAGCAACACGTACTACGCGCTCTATATGTGTTATGTCGTGGGCTACATCAGCATGTATTAGCGAAGTAATAAATGTACGACATTGAGAATCTAGTTGTTGTAACTCAGGGGTTAAAACAGAGTTGGCCACAGTTATGTTCCAAAAACAAATTAATATAAAAATTGTTCATACTTTACCGTGCTTTACACCTTCCTTGCAAAACATTCATTGTATGTTGCTCTTTGCTTGACTAAAATACAGCGCTTATTTATTACTACTGAGAAGCCTTATGTCATCTGCCGTTTACCTCCAAGCCGGTCGCGAAAAATCATTAAAAAGAAAACACCCATGGTTATTTTCTAAAGCCATCAAAAAAATTAAAGGTAAACCAGGCCTAGGTGATACGGTAACAATACACGACAGCGAAGGTAAATTTCTTGCCACCGCAGCTTATAGCCCTCATTCACAAATAAGAGCGCGTGTGTGGAGCTTTGATGAAAAAGAAGTAATAGACCAAGAATTTTTTGAGCGTCGCTTACGCCGTGCTTTACAAGCACGTGAGCATGCAATCGCCGAAGGCGGTTTAACTGGATTTAGATTATGTGCTGCTGAGTCTGACTATTTACCTGGTGTTACTATCGATAAGTTTGATAACACCTTAGTGTGTCAACTATTAAGTGCTGGTGCTGAGCGCCATAAAGGTGAAATTGTAGGCGCATTAATGGCTATTTTTCCTGGTGCAAATATCTATGAGCGCTCTGATGTAGACGTGCGCACCAAAGAAGGTTTAGAGCCCATCAAAGGCGTTTTGTGGGGAAACGAGCCTTCAGCACCTGTACTTATTGAAGAAAATGGCCTAAAGCTTGAAGTGGATATTTTAGAAGGTCACAAAACAGGCTTTTACCTTGACCAGCGTGATAGCCGCGCAGCACTTGAGCGTTTTTCAAAAGATAAAACCGTATTAAATTGCTTTAGCTACACAGGTACATTTTCATTGTATGCCTTACGCGGTGGTTGTAAACACGTTACTAATGTTGATGTATCGCAACCAGCGTTAGATACCGCTAAGCGTAACGTAGAGCACAATAACTTAGATTTAAATAAAGTCGATTTTGTAAAACAAGATGTGTTTAAGCTATTGCGCCAGTACAGAGATGAAGGCAAACAGTTTGACACTATTGTAATGGACCCACCAAAGTTTGCAGATAACAAAGCACAGTTAACTGGAGCGTGTCGTGGGTATAAAGATATAAACATGATTGCTATGCAAATTTTAAAGCCAGGCGGTACATTACTTACCTTTTCGTGCTCTGGATTAATGGAGCAAAATTTGTTTCAAAAAGTGGTAGCAGACGCTGCGCTAGATGCGGGTAAAGAGCTATTGATTATGGAACGTTTAAATCAAGCGGCCGATCACCCTATTGCGGGCAGTTACCCTGAAGGCTTTTACTTAAAGGGCTTAATTTGTAAGGTTTACTAAAGATTATTGTCATTACCTACAAGGACGTAGGTAATAAAAATCGAACGTAATTTAACCCCTGCGATGGCAAAAGCCACCAGCTAGGTGCTTATTTAATTTAGTTAAACTGGACTATTTCTAATCCTGCTGTAATAGTGCCATCGTCCTCTTTGCTAGCACGTATAACCTTAGCCGTTGCGTTTAAAGAGGCAATACTTGGGTGAGTTGACTCTATATTAACCTGAAGCAAAGTATCGAGTTCAAGTAAATCATCTAAATGAAGTGATAAACCAGTGGCACTTAAATCCACACATTCTGCGGTATAATTTAGCCCTGCAATAGGCTCAATTGTTGTTAATTGCGCAGGCGTATTAACCTGCATACGTCTAAAATTGCGCTTATCTTCAGTAAACATGCATCACCTTTAAACAACCGTGTTTATTTGCTCAAATAAAGTACCCATCGAAAACGGTTTTACCACATAGGCATCACACCCTGCATCAAACCCCGCCTGCTTTTCCGAAGGCGACTCTAATCCCGATACCATAACAACGGGTATATTTTTAGTCTCAGGCGTGTGCTTAAGCATCCGACATGTATCATACCCATCTAGGCCTGGCATACATACATCAAGCAAAATAATATCCGGCGGGTTAGCAATGGCAGACGCCAAACAGCTTTTGCCTGAGTCAGCATAACTAACTTCAAATTTTGAAGTCAGCGCAGATTTAAGCATTTCATAATTAAAATACTCGTCATCTACAACTAACAACCGCTTAATCTTATGTTCAACCGATGAGGACATAGGTATGTCGCTTCCTTCTCAACCAAAAATAAATCCTTCTATTAAGGTACTAAGCTTAATAGAAAATGCAAGTTTTATTCTATCTCTTTTATCGCATTCATAACGCGTTTTGCAGAGATAGGATATGGGGTACCTAAGGTTTGCGCAAACAGTGATACTCTAAGCTCCTGCTGCATCCAAAAAATAGCCTCTACCTCTTGCGGGATAGGTAAGCCTTTTGGAATTTTATTTACGAGCTTTTTGTACTCTTGCGCTACTTTTTCAAGCTCTAAAACACACAGTCTATCGCGGTTAGGATCAACAGGCAGTTTTTCTAAACGTTTTTGAATCGCTTTTAAATAACGAATTAGGTCGGGCATTTTATTTGCACCGTGAGCACTCACAAACCCTTTGAAGATAAGAGACTCAAGCTGCGATTTTATATCGCCATGGGCAGTTATCATAGTTAAATCGACACGCCCTTTCATTTTTTTATGTAACGCGTGGGCAATGCTTAAAACTTGTTCAACCTGGGTGGCAATTTCTACTACAACATCGCCTAGTTCGCCCCTAATATGCTCTTTAACTTTATCAAAAGCCTCTTCATCGCGTATATCACCATGCTTTAATAATAAGCTGTCTACACCGGCTGCAATACAATCGTCAATTAAATCTGCAATTTTACCAAACGGATTAAAGTACAAGCCCAGCTTAGCTTTATTGGGCAAGTTTTGCTGAAGGTACTTTATTGGTGAGGGTACATTTAATAATACTAAACGACGTAAACCTTGCTGATGTGCTTGCTGTGCTTTTTCTTCGCTATCAAAGAGCTCAATTGCCGCAGTGGATTTTTTATCTACCAGCGCTGGGTAAGCTTTTATTTCGTATTGGCCTTGCTTTTTAACGTACGAGGCAGGCAAAGCGCCAAAGTCCCAGTGTGTTAAATCGGCTTTTTCAATGCCTTTATCGGCCACTTTTGACAGCGTATCGGTTACTTTGCCTTGTAGCTGTGCTTTTAGTTTTGCTAAATCGAGACCGCGTGCAAGCAATTTATCGTGCTCGTCACGTACCTCAAACTGTAAGCGTAAATGAGGCGCCAGTGCGTTTAAATCCCACGCCTCTATCTCTACTTTTACGCCTGTCATTCTTAGTAAGCGTGTAGTAAGTGCATCGAGTAAGCTGCCTTGCATAGGCTCAATGGCAGCCAGTACAGCATCAGCGTAATTAGGAGCAGGTACAAAGTTACGACGTAACGACTTAGGCAGCGATTTTATTAAACCACTTATTAGCTCATGCCTAAAGGCAGGTATGTGCCAATCAAACCCGGTTTCTTGCACTTGGTTTAAAAGTGCGACCGGTATTTGTACAGCCACCCCATCAACAGCTTGTCCTGGATCAAAATGATAGCTCAGCGGTAAAATGATATTATCTTGCTGCCATGTATCAGGGTAATCAAATTCAGTTATATTACTTGCACCGTGTTGCATAAGCTCTTCACGGGTCATGTATAGATAGCGTTTATCTTTTTGCTTTTGCGCTTTATACCACTTTATAAAGGCTGCACGGTTGTTGATTTCTTTCGGTATTTTTTTATCGTAAAATTCAAATAACGTTTGCTCATCAACCAAAATATCGCGACGTCGCGATTTATGCTCAAGTACCTGAATATCTTCTATTAGCTCGCGGTTGTACGCTAAAAATTGCTCATTTAAGCCAAGCTCTTGCTCTACAAGGGCGGTGCGTACAAACAGTTCACGACTAACTTTAGGGTCTATATTGCTATACACACAGCGGCGTTTATTAACCACCAATAAGCCGTACAAGGTTTGTTGCTCGAACGCGATAACAGCGCCTGGTTTTTTCTCCCAATGCGGCTCAGAATAGCTTCGTTTTACTAAATGCTGTGCAAGGGGCTCTACCCAATTAATATCTATTTTGGCATTAATACGTGCGTATAGTTTACTGGTTTCTACCAGCTCTGCCGACATAATCCATTTGGGGCTCTTTTTAAATAACCCAGACCCCGGAAAGATATGAAATTGGCTATTACGAGCGCCTTTATATATTTGCTTTTCGTCTTTAAAGCCAATATGACTTAACATGCCGCTCAGAAGCGCTTTGTGAATTAGCTCAGAGTCAGCCACTTGGGTGGTGGCTTTAATTTTCATTTCGTTGCACACAGTGCTTATTTGATAAACAATGTCTTGCCACTCACGAATACGCATATAAGCTAAAAAGTCTTTTTGGCACAACTTTCTAAACTGGCTATTTGTCAGCTCACTTTGCTGCTCTTCTAGGTAATTCCAAAGGTTTAAAAAAGCAATAAAATCCGAGTCAGGGTCGTCAAAGCGGCTGTGTTTTTCGTTCGCTGCGGCACGTTTTTCTTGCGGGCGCTCTCGTGGGTCTTGAATCGACAGCGCAGCCACAATAATAATAACTTCTCGCAGTGCACCGAGCTTATTAGCCGTGAGCACCATTTTAGCTAAGCGCGGGTCGACCGGTAAGCGGCTAAGCTCACGACCTGATTGCGTTAAACTCGTTTGATGGCGTTTTTTACTCGGCTTAATCGCCTGTAGTTCTTCAAGTAGGGTTAAACCATCGTTAATATTGCGACTATCTGGCGCTTGTACAAACGGAAACTCGCTCATATCGCCAAGCCCTAATGCCAACATTTGCAAAATAACAGAGGCTAGATTGGTACGCAGTATTTCTGGGTCTGTAAATTCTGGGCGAGATATAAAGTCATCTTCTGAGTACAAGCGTATACAAATACCCGCTTCAACACGGCCACAACGCCCCATACGCTGGTTGGCACTTGCCTGAGAAATTGGCTCAATAGGTAAACGCTGTACTTTAGTACGATAGCTGTAACGGCTAATACGCGCTGTACCTGGGTCTATTACATAACGAATACCTGGCACCGTTAATGAGGTTTCGGCCACGTTGGTTGATAAAATAATATGGCGGCGCGAATGCGGGGCAAATATACGGTTTTGCTCTGCGTTAGATAAGCGCGAGTAAAGTGGTAGTACGTCGGTATGTTTTAAATTACGTTTAGAGAGCGCCTCTGCGGTATCGCGTATTTCGCGCTCGCCATTTAAAAATATAAGGATATCCCCAGGCCCTTCAGCACACAGTTCATCTACCGCATCAAAAATACCTTGCAATTGGTCGCCTTCGGCTTCCATAGCGTCTTTATTAATATCGCTTATTGGGTTATAGCGCACCTCAACGGGGAATGTACGTCCCGACACTTCAATAATGGGGGCATCATCAAAGTGCTTTGAAAAACGTTCAGGATCAATGGTCGCCGAGGTAATAATAACTTTTAAGTCGGGGCGCTTTGGCAATAAGTTTTTTAAATACCCTAAAATAAAATCGATATTTAAGCTGCGCTCATGGGCTTCATCAATGATGATGGTGTCGTACTGATTTAAAAAGCGGTCTTGTTGTATTTCGGCGAGCAAAATACCGTCGGTCATTAGTTTTACATAAGTATTATTAGAAACCTGATCGCTAAAACGTATTTTAAAACCGATTTGTTGGCCGAGCTCACATTTCATTTCCTCAGCAATGCGATTAGCTACACTGCGCGCGGCTAACCGCCTTGGCTGAGTATGGCCAATAAAGCCATCAACCCCACGGCCAAGCTCTAAACACATTTTTGGTATTTGCGTGGTTTTACCTGAGCCTGTTTCACCGGCAATAATCACCACTTGATTATTCGCAATAGCGTCTTTAATGACGTCCTTTTTTTGACTTACCGGTAATTGCTCAGGGTACGTTACAGCGGGCAGCTCAGCTAAACGTTTTTCACGTAGCTGCTGGCTGCGGGTAATATCAGCCGCTATTTTTTCAAGGGCATTGGCCTGCTTAGTCTCGTCTTGTATTTTTTTTACGCCATGTAAGCGTTTTTTAAATATAAACTGATCTTTTTTTAAGCACGTTTTAAGCTCGCCAAACAACTGACCTAGGTTTACCACCCGCACACCTTATAAATTTAATAAATGAGGGCTAATAGTATCAAAATAAACGCGCAGCGTTAATCCTACAATCTCTATAAGGCTTATATATCGCTATTGGTTTTTAAAAATGCCTACAAAGGTTGCTTGCGTGTTCGACTTGCTCGCTCGGTACATACCCGAGGTATTAAATGGCATGCTAATATGACCTTTAGCATCCACAATAATAACACCACCTGTACCACCTATAGGCGCAAGCACTTGGTTAATAACCTCATCCCCTGCCTGCTCAATGGTTTTATTTTGATATTTAACACGTGCACAAATATCACTGGCAACACTGTAGCGAATAAAATACTCACCGTGACCGGTGGCCGACACCGCACACGTCTCGTTTTCAGCAAAAGTACCCGCACCAATCACAGGGGCATCGCCAATTCGGCCAAAGCGTTTTGCGGTCATGCCTCCTGTAGATGTACCTGCCGCTAAATTACCATTTTTATCCAGAGCCACGGCCCCTACTGTGCCCAATTTATAACTTGTTGGCAGGGCTCTATGTGCAGCTTGGTAGTTTTTGCTGGTTGCTTGTTCTTTTTCTAATTTTTGCTTCGCTTTTAAAAGTGCTTCATAACGATGTTTAGTATCAAATATATTGTTTTCTATCAGTTCAACGCCCTGCTCTTTGGCAAATTCTTCAGCCCCTTGGCCACTAAGCATTACATGTACAGAGTTATCCATTACTAAGCGAGCCAATTCAATTGGGCTTTCTATGTGTTTTACACCTGCAACTGCACCTGCTTGACGGTTTCGCCCATCCATTATGGAGGCATCTAGTTCATGACTGCCATCATAAGTGTACACGGCACCGCGCCCGGCATTAAAGTAGGGTGACTGTTCTAATACTTTAATAGCAGTGGTTATTGCATCTAAACTTTCGCCCCCTTTTTCAAGCACGCTGTAACCAGCCTCTACTGCTTCGGCTAGTTTAGCTCGGTAGGCTTTTTCTTTCTCTGGGGTAAACTTGGCTTTTTCAATTGTGCCTGCGCCACCATGAATCGCAATGGCAAACGGGGCTTGTTCACTTAACGCTAGTGTACTGAATGTTAAGCAGCTGCTGGCTAAAACCGATAATAAGACTGTTTTTTTCATCGTGGGCTCTTTTTACATATAGATAAAAAACAATGTGAATGGTCACAACAAAAATTTCAACTAAAGCAAGATTAATGGCATAAAAAAAGCGCCATTAGGCGCTTTTTATTAAACGTGTACGTAATTACGCGCTTTGCTTTGCTTTTAAACGTGCTAAACGTGCTACTTGGTGAGTAGATGTTAAGAACGAATAAATAGGTGCTAAGTAACCGCGCTTACGAAGCTCTAAAAAGTCTTCATCGCTTAGTGAGTTTAGTTTTTTCTCATCGATAAGGTAAATACCGTTGATGTCTTTTTTCTCGCCTTTAATGTCTACGGTTAGCGTTTGCGCTACTAGTAGCTCTTTATCAGCTAAGTATTTAGTGAATGCTTCTGTTACTTGAGAAAACTCAATGAAAGACACTAAAGACTCTTTACGGCGCTTTAAGTACTCTGTTTCTTCACCGTTTTCAAATAATGCGTTGCCTTCCTCTTCACCCACAAGCGAGCTTGCTTCATCAATAACAATACCGTACTGATCTTGCTCAGGGTGCTTTACTAGACCTAATGGGTAGCGTGTAGATGCCATAGGCGCAAAAGCTGCTGTCCATTTACCATCTTCTACAAACAGGTTTTCACCTGGCTCTAGGCCAAACATTGCAACTGCTTGAAAAGTACCGCTTTCGTTGTTTTTAACAAAAGACATTGGGAATTCATTTGCTACGCGTGCAAACTCATGTGCAACGACTGGCACTAAATGTTGAGTTTTCATAAATTCAACGTTGATGCCGTTTTGAATTTTAGTGTTGGCATGCTTTTCGTTGTGTAAAGGCTGTACTTGTTGCTCCGCCATGTTACTGCTCCGTTTATTTTTAATATATATGTTTCATTGTTAATGCCTTTAGGCTAATGCTTTTGAACGAAAAAAGGAAGGGAAAGTTTTATGACAACCGTCATGAAAAAATAAAGTTTAACTAAATCTGTGCGTTGCTAAAAAACAGACAATAAAAACTTAGAAAATACGCTCAAAAACAGTACAAATAACGAGTAATTTTAATACAACCCCATAAAACCTATTAACATTGGTTAACAGTTTAACCGTATTTTTTGAATAACTTTAGTACGTTATTTAAGCAAATAAAAAGGCAGCTTAATTAAGCTGCCTTTTTAAACTGTAAACAAGCGGCTAAATTAAGGCGCCCAATACACTTCAATATTTATGCTTGGATGGTTTAGCACAGCGCGAAGTGGCATGTCGTTTACATCGCCCCCCGCTTTAGCCTGCTTGTAAACCGCTAGCTTTTCTTCACCACTGATCAGGAGTTTAACCACTTTAGAGTTAGCTATTGCATTTAACGTAAGTGTCATACGCTCTGTGATGCTACCCGTTACTTCACTTTCAATTGCATTAATAGCGCACACAGTTTGCTGTGTTGTTAAACCGTGCTCAAGGCCCTGTGCATGCGGAAATAAAGACGCTGTATGGCCATCTGGGCCCATGCCTAAAATTGTTACATCGTACGGTGCTTTTAAAGCGCTATAAGCGGCTTCACATACTTGTGTGCCCTGCTCGGCCGTTGCTGCATCATTTTTCATGGTAATAAAATTAGCGGCACTGCCATGATTTTGTAACAAGGTGCTTTTTATAAACGCTTCGTTACTTTTTCCGTGGCTTGGCTCAACCCAGCGTTCATCAACCATGGCTACATCTATATTTTGCCAATCTAAATCAAGCGTAGATAGGTGCTTGTAGGCCGGCGCCGGAGACGAACCGCCCGATACCATAAGCACGGCTCGGCCATCACTTTTTATGCCATCGCGTAAAGACTGCTCAAGCGTGCGTGATAGCTCAGCGGTTAACTCATCTTTTGAGTCAAAAAATTTTTCAACAAGTGTTGCCATACCTTACGCCTTATCGCCTGTGTTAAACCACACGTGATTGTTTTCAGCTAATAATTCATCAGCATCATCTGGCCCCCAGCTACCAGCACGGTAAAGTGCAGGTTTGCCTTTGGTTTGCCAGCGCTCAATAATTGGATCTATCCACTTCCACGCTTGACGAACTTCGTCACGGTGTATAAATAACGATGGGTTATTAGCGGCAGCATCAAGCATTAAGCGTTTGTACGCATCAGAATGGAAACCATTACTATATGCTTGAGAAAGCTCAATATTCATCGTTACCGGCTCTAATTGCATTTCCAAGTTATCAAGGCGCTTAGACATAAGCGTTAATTGAATTGTCTCTTCCGGTTGCAAGCGAATAACAAGGCGGTTTGGCTCAATATTACCCACGTTTTCTTCATAAATATTGTGCGATACTTTTTTGTATTCAACCACAATTTCTGCACAACGTTTAGCCATACGCTTACCAGTACGAAGGTAAAATGGTACCCCTGCCCAGCGCCAGTTATCAATGTGTGCACGAATAGCCACAAAGGTTTCTGTTTTGCTTGAACCTTCGTTAAGCTCTTCTAAGTAACCCGGTACAATTTTACCGTTTAAATCCCCTGGTACGTATTGACCGCGAACGATATTTTCATCTACGTCACCTTCAAGTAGCGGACGAAGAGCTTCTAATACTTTAAGTTTTTCAGTACGGATGCTATTTGCGTTTAGTTTATTTGGTGATTCCATGGCCACTAAGCACAATAGCTGTAAAAGGTGGTTTTGCACCATGTCACGCAATGCGCCGGCTTTATCGTAAAAACCGGCACGGCTTTCAAGACCTACTGTTTCAGATAAACTAATTTGAATATTATCAATAGATTTAGCATCCCACATGTTTTCAAACAGTGAATTTGAAAAACGCAGCGCCATTAAGTTTTGTACTGTCTCTTTACCTAAGTAGTGGTCAATACGGAAAATTTGCTCTTCGTCAAAAAACTCTGCAATTTTACCATTGATAGCCTCTGCTGATTCGCCGCAGTAACCAATTGGCTTTTCAACAACCACACGTGAAGTGGGTGTGATTAAACCTTTCGTTGATAAAATTTCACAACATGTGCCGTAAACAGCAGGCGGTAGTGATAAATAAAATACGCGAGATTTATTGCTATCGTGCTCATCTAAAATGCCTTTTAGTACATCCCAGTTGTCGTCAGCTTCGGTTACGTTGCTTACTACAGGCACTAAGTAAGTAGAAAATGCTTTCCAATCTTTAGCGTTATATTCGCCTTTACTTAAAAATTCTTTCAGTGCGTTGTGGGCTGTTTCTATGTAGTCAGCGCGCTTACTTTCTTCACGCACTGTAGGCAATATGCGCGAGCCTTCTGGTAAGTTGCCTTCTTGATATGCTCTGTACATTGCAGGTAGCAATTTGCGTAACGCAAGATCACCACCGCCCCCAAAAATTATAATATCAAAAGGATTAAGCATAGTTACTCTCTACGTTTGTAATACCTAAAAGCGACTTCCATAAGCCACTTGGTATGCAGGTTTAGTGCTTGAATGACAGTGGCTCTTAGTGTTAATAAAAGCCTATTGAATATTTTACGCTAAGTTGTTGTGTTTATTATTTGACTCTTTGCACAATTAAATGAGTCTTAGGAGTCCTGTAAATCCTCTCACAAAAATACAGGCCCTAAGAACTCCAGCGCTACCCGTTCAAAGGTACTCGGTTTGCTTATTACATAAGCGAATATATTACTGCGTACGGTGCTGCTTGTAGTACGCAATTAAGCCATTTGTTGAACTATCGTGCGCATGTTTTACGCTGTCATCGGTTAGTTCGCTTTCAATTTTAGAGGCAAGGCCTTTACCAAGCTCTACACCCCATTGATCAAAAGAGCAAATTTCTAAAATTATGCCTTGGCAGAAAATTTTATGTTCGTACAGCGCAATTAAGCGTCCTACTGTTTTTGCATCAACTGTATCTAGCAGTATAGATGTTGTAGGACGGTTACCCTGATGAATTTTATGATTTAGTAACTCATCAATTTGTGCTTGTGTTTTACCTTTAGCGGCTAAATCTTCTGTGACTTGCTGTGCATCTACACCGCTCATCATTGCTTCTGTTTGCGCTAAAAAGTTAGATAATAAAATATCGTGATGTTTATCTACGGCTACCTGTGGCTTAACTGAGGCAATAAAATCTGCTGGTACAATTACATTACCTTGGTGTAAACACTGATAAAACGCATGTTGGCCGTTAATACCGGTCATACCCCAAATAATAGGTACCGTTGTATAAGGTACCGTTTCGCCTGCAAAATTGACGTGTTTGCCGTTACTTTCCATCTCACCTTGTTGTAAATACGCAGGTAACATATGAAGCGCTTGGTCATACGGTAAAATAGCTTGCGACGTAAAGCCTAAAAAGCTGGTATTCCAAACACTTAATAGTGCCATAATCAGCGGAATATTTTGCTCAAATGGTGCTGATTTAAAGTGCTCATCTACTTCAAATGCGCCTTCTAAAATAGCTTCAAACGCGTCATAACCTAGGTATAACGCAATAGGTAAGCCTATCGCACTCCAAAGTGAAAAGCGACCCCCTACCCAATCCCACATAGTGAATACGTTTTCATCGCTAATGCCAAAGGCTGCAGTTTTTTCTAAGTTTGTGCTCACAGCAACAAAATGCTTGGCAATGGCGCTGTCATCTTTTGCTGTTTGTAAAAACCAATCAACGGCCGTTTTGGCGTTGGTCATGGTTTCTGATGTGGTAAATGTTTTCGATGAAATAACAAACAATGTTGTTTCTGGATCAATTGCTTTTAACACAGAGGCAATTTGAACACCGTCAGCATTAGATACGTAATGAACATTTAAAGTGTCATCAGCAAGTGCTTTTAGCGCTTCGGTAGCCATTTGTGGACCTAAGTTTGAACCACCTACACCAATGCTTACCACATCTTTTACTGTTTTACCTGTGTAACCAAGCCACTGACCACTGCGTACTTTTTCTACAAAGGTTTTAATTTTTGCTAATTCATTATCAACCGCTTTGGTTACATCTTCGCCATCAACAACTAAAGGTGTATGGGCGCGATTACGTAAAGCAGTATGAAGAACAGAACGCTCTTCTGTAATATTAATTTTTTCACCGCTGAACATTTTGTCGCGCCAAGAGGCGATATCGCACTCTTTAGCAAGCTCGATCAGTTGTGCAAAAATAGTTTTATCGATACGTTGCTTTGAATAATCAAACAACACACCTGGAATTTGAGTAGAGAATGCATCAAATCGTGTATCATCTTGTGCAAATAACGTTTTTAGATGGGTGTGTTTCATCTGCGCGGCACTAGTTTGTAGTGCTTGCCAACTTGCTAATTGCGAACGATTAGACATGTAAATATCCTCTAAAATATTTAAACTAATGATTTAAAAACAGTTTTAGGTAAAAAGACTTCGCTTATTGCGCGTAGTGCTAGTAAAAAAGCAAGCGCCTAGTATAACGAAAAAAGCAATAAAAATGCTGTTTTTATAATTTATGATGCAGATAATAACGCAATTTTTTACTTTTGACACCGGTATCATAAAAATTTTATGAATTAATTACCCACAAATTTTAACCATTTAACAGTTTAATCAACATTTATTAAATATTCATGAATTACGAATAAAATGCATCGCCTACACTCGCCTCGCTTTATAGGTGGTTAAAACACCCACAAAACTAGGCCAATAATTAGCTTACCAACGCCAAGCCACCCGCTACGTTATAAATATTCGCAAAGCCTAATTGCTGTAAATTTGCCGCTGCAATTTTAGAACGATTGCCACTTCTGCACAGTAATATATAGGTGTGCTGCGGGTTTAACTGGTTTTGGACTATAGCGTTAGCCATACGACTCAGTGAAATATTAAGCGTATTAGCTAAAGGCGCGGCAAAAAGCTCCGCTACATTAATAACACCATGTTCATACGGCTCACGGGTATCAATTAAATACACATTTTTTTGCGTTAGCAACATTTTAGCTTGCGCAAAGTCTAGCTGCTTAGTGTCAGATTGAACCGCCGCTTGAACATAGCCACACAGTTGGTTACTGGTTTGCACATGCAGCTGATCGTGTTGCGCTTTTAGCTGTGCAAATTGCGCCGTACTTATTTCTTTATTTAAGAATGGACTAAGCAAAGGCGTTTGCGCACGTACAGTACGCCAGTTAATGGCAAAGCATTGCTGATAGTCATGCCCCGAACAAATAACCGTATCGTCACTTATTTGCTCGCCAAGGCTGATAAGTGAGTGTGCCATTTGCGTTGCACTGCCCCCTTCAAGCGAAGTATTGCCAAGCCCTGCAGGTAAAATTAAATCCCCGCAAAAACAATAATCAATATGATCTGTGGAGCACTCTTTTAATAAATAACTCACGCTGTCTTTACTGTGCCCTGGGGTTGGCACTGTAATTAATGTTTTTGTGCCCAGGTCAATGCTATTTTGCATCGCATGCGTTGTGCCCAGTACTTCATTTAATAAAGCCACTGCGCTTGGACGGTCTTGGTGCTTATGCGTATCTAAAATTGCTTTTACATTGAGCTGTTGTGTGCTGACTATTTTTTCAAAGCGCGGTATAAGCTCTAATACGGGGTCAATAATAATGGCGCTATTGTCGTTACTTACATACAACCAGCTACACGCTCCTTTATGCCTAAATTGTGTTAATCCCAGCGCGCACACTTCTTGCTTTGGCGACGCACTGTCAGAAACAATTAAACAGTTAGCCTCTAGCACGGCTTTTAAAGAGCTAATACGTGCACACGCTTGATCTATTTGTGCTTGAGTAGCGGCTGGGCCAAACGAAAGTCTAATCGCATTTTCGCTTTGCCAATCGGTTGCGCCCATTGCATCAAGCACAAAACTGCGTGTTGCGCCTGTGCTACACGCTGAACCACCACTGACTCTAATGCCAGCTGCGTCAAATAAATCAATCACCTCTTTAGAGGTAAGCGTATCGACAGCAAAATTAAGGGTGGTAGGGACAGACTGAGAAAAGTCATGATTAAAAGTAATACCCCCAAAGGTACTTTGCAGCGCATTAAGCAGTTGCGCTCTGTAGCTATTTAATACCTCCACCGATTTAAACGTGTCGTCATTTTTATCTAGCAGCAAATCAAACAGTTTATTAAGCCCTGCTATGCCTGGTAGGTTTTCGGTACCAGAGCGCATGCCGCTTTCTTGCCCGCCCCCTGCAATAAATGGGGTATAGGCACTGCCATTTTTAATGTATAAAAAACCAATACCTTTAGGTGCATACAGTTTATGGCCCGAAAATGGGGCATAATCTATACTGGTACTACTAAGTTTAAGTGCTTGTTTACCTAAAGCTTGTACACAATCTACCATCCACGAAACCGATTTATTACGACTACGAATAGCATGCTCAATAGCGTTTAGGTCTTGATAAACTCCAGTTTCGTTATTAACCGCCATAGTGCAAATCATCAGCGCGTTATTAATGTGCTTACTAATAAACGCTAAATCTAAAATCCCTTTGCTATCCACAGGGATAGCTAATAATTGGGCGTTAATGCCTAAAACGCTATTCCAATGTTTTAACGTGTTAGGCACCGCCTTGTGCTCTGTGGCTCCGTACAATAATACTGGGTTTTGGATAGTATGATTTTTAGCATGAATGAGTGTTGAAACAATGGCTGTTTGTATGCCCTCTGTCGCGCCTGAAGTAAAAAGAATATCCCCCTTAGGCGCTCCAATAACATTTCGTGCATTTTGTCTTGTCTGTTCCAATAAATACTTAGCTTGTATTCCGCTTATATGGGGGCTTGATGGGTTACCAAAACAAATTTGCATGGTGTGCGACACCACGTCGGCAATACAGGGTAAAACAGGTGTTGTAGCGTTTGCATCAAGATAAACCTGGGCTGTTTGTTCATCGTGCAATAAAAACTCAGACATTAAAAACGCACCTTTATTACTAAAAAATATATCTTATACCCAATAGTACATAAGTTTGTTCACATTGGGTAATAATCAATTAGTAACTTAGGTGCGTTTACTATGCTTTTTTAAACTAAAAATACGTTACTCTGGCAGCTCTTTTGTTATTTCTCCATGGGTGGATGACCATGCATTTATTAGCGCTTTTACGAGCGATGCGAGCGGAATGGCAAAAAACACGCCCCAAAACCCCCATAAACCGCCAAAAAATAGCACTGCAACAATAATAAATACGGGGTTCAAATCAACGGCCTCAGAAAACAATAAAGGCACTAATACATTGCCATCGAGCGCCTGAATGATCCCATAAATTACTAATACGGTCCAAAACTGTGTTTCGATACCAAATTGAAATAATGCCACCGCTGCAACAGGTATGGTAACCAACGCCGCCCCCACAAACGGAATTAACACCGAAAACCCAACCAGCACGCCAAGTAATGCTGCGTAACGTAAATCAAGTACGGTAAAGGCAATAAACGAGGTGCCACCGACAATTAAAATCTCGAATACTTTGCCTCGAATATAATTCATTATTTGCTGATTCATTTCGTGCCACACTTGCAAAATTAACCGTCTCTGTCGCGGAATAAGCGTAGCGGCACTGCTGGTAAGCTCAAGCTTGTCTTTAAGCATAAAAAAGACCAGTAACGGGACAAGTACCAAATAAATAAGCCAAGCCACAACATCTTTTAACGAAGTGAGTGAAAACGAGACAATAACTTGGCCAAATTCGAGCGCCTTGGCCTCTACACTGGCTACAATAGCTTGAACCTGCTCGGCATTAATTAAACTGGGGTATTGCTGTGGTAGGGCCATTAAAAATGACTTACCTTGCTCTACCATGTGCGGGGTTTCTTGTACTAAATTACTGGTTTGCTTCCAAAGCACAGGGCCAATAACCAAAATAAGGGTAAGCATAACCCCGGTAAATATCAGCATAACAATGACCGTGGCGCTAAAGCGTTTTAACCCAAAGCGTTCTAAGTGTACGACCGGCCAATCAAGTAAATAAGCAATTACCAATGCCACTAATACAGGAACAATTAACGCGCCAAAAAAGTACAGCAATGCCACTGAGGCAATAAGTAAAAAAAGTAAGGTGACTGAATGAGGATCTGAGAACTTCCTTTCGTACCATGTTTTAACGTATTCAAACATGCAATGGCTCCACTCGTAATAGTCCTAGGTGTTGATCAAATTTATATGTATATGCATTTTTGCTTAAAAAACGCGTAATATCATCAGCGCTCTCATTGTTATTAATACTAAACGCTATTGCCTGATTTGATGCCTGCGCATTTCGAAGCGCTAATTTAAATTGTACAAACTGTTGTGGGCATTTAAATTTTTTTAAATCGCACTCTAACATAACTACTTTACTCGCCAAGTAAAATGAATAATAAGTCGTATACTGTCGGTCATTCTATTTATAAAATGTCAACAGCAGTAACTTTTTCTTAAAACCATTCCTGCAATGGTTTATCCTTATAGCATAATTAGCAGTAAGGATAAGTTAATGCCTGGCACGCATAATAAAGCGCAACTACCGAGTAATCCAACTCTCAAAGAGATTAATTGGTATAAAAAGCAGATAAACTGGGGAGAGCTTCCGCCTTTTTATCACCTCGTTGCTTCTTCTGTCAGCGAAGCTGAGGGAATATTGGAGCACGGGTTTGATAACGCTGTAAAAAGCCTGCTCAATAGACGCAATTGGAACTTAGACTTACTTGAAGGCTATGAAGATAACTTTGGCGAAATACATACCAAACATAAGCCCCGTATTGCACTACACCAAGTATTTACTGACCGAGGCTTTGAGCTCTGGGCGCAACCCTATGCTAAAGATATTATTATTGATCAATACGTTAGAGATAACCGCTTTATGGAGTTTAAAGTATGGGATCCGCATTCAATGAAAAATCTAATCCGCATAAATCAGCTCCATAAGTTTATTGGCTTTTATTTTGAGCGCGGCGATAAGGCCGATAAAGCCATTATTTTACATGCACATAAGGTAGTACATAAAATTATTAAATTTTTGCAGCAGGAATTGAACGTTGTAAAGCTTGATGGAGTCACAATAAAAGAACTCTACCAATTGTGCGAAAAAGACAGCCGTGCAAGCAGCGACGAAATTGACATAGCAAAAATTGCCATTGGTGAACAAATAAACAAGGAATAAAATGCAGCTAAAATCAGCCTTTATCACTTTATGCAGTGCCGCGCTTACCTTTAGCCTACTCGTTAGTGAGCCGTTAAAGGCACAAACAAACTTTACGCTACCCGATTTAGGCACGTCTGCGCTACAAGTTTTGCCACTTGAAAAAGAACAAGCCATTGGCGAAGTGATGATGATGCAAATAAGAGGCTCATCACCGGTGGTAAACGACCCTGTTTTAGACGAATACTTAACAACACTTGGCCGCAAACTAGTCGCTAATGCAAACGACGTGCGTTTTCCTTTTTCGTTTTTTTGGGTCAATAACAACGAAATTAATGCCTTTGCTTTTTACGGCGGGCATGTAGGTGTTCATACTGGGCTAATTGCACAGTCAGACAACGAAAGCCAATTTGCCTCTGTACTTGGACACGAAATAGCGCACGTAACTCAGCGCCATTTAGCGCGTCGTATTCAGCAACAACAAAACAACAGCGCACTGACTATTGCAGGCATGATAGCCGGTATATTAGCCACCGTTGTTGCTCCCGACGCAGGTATTGCTATTATTTCGGCTAACCAAACCCAAGCCGCGTTTAGCCAACTAACTCACAGCCGTGCTGCCGAGCAAGAAGCCGACAGAATTGGTATGCAAACCCTTAATAACGCCGGTTTTGATGCGCGTGCTTCGAGTGAGTTTTTAACTAAACTTGCAGCGCAAATAAGGTACAAATACAAGCCACCCGCTTTTTTACTGACCCACCCATTGCCAGAGAGCCGCGTGTCTGACGTACGCCTACGTGCAGAGCAATACCCTGTGCGTCATTTAAACCCAAGCCTTGAGTTTAATTTAGCAAAAAGCCGTGTACTCGCCCGTTATGCCAATAAGCCTGAAAACGCCGAGGCGCTATTTAGAAAGTTAATGCGTGAAAACACTTACAACAACACCGCGCTTAAATATGGCTTGGGTATAAGCTTGCTTGACCAAGACAAACTCGATGAAGCCGCAGAAATATTAGAGCCACTACTTGCACAAAACCCTAAAAATTTATTTTATATCGATACCCATACCGATTTACTCATAGCGCAAAAAAAAGCCGACGAAGCTGTAACGTTTTTGGCTGAACTAAACAACTACCGCCCAAACAACCAAGTTATTACTTTAAACTATGCAAATGCGGCATTAGAGGCTGAGCAGTTTGAATTAGCGGAAAACATTTTAAAAAGTTTTTTACTTGAAAAGCCCGACCATAACTTAGGCAAACAGCTTTTAGCCGACGCCTACAAAAAACAAGACAAGCTCGCTGCTTATCACGAAGCCAATGCAGATGTGCTTGCCCAATATGGTGCTTACATTAAAGCCGCAGACGAAATCCAAAAAGCGCTTAACTTCGTAGAACCCACAGAGCTGGTTAAACAGCAACGTTTAAAAGCCTTGCTTACTCAGTATCGCCGTTTACAAAAAGAGCTTGCAAGACTTTAAGTCTGCAAGCGCTTGCCCTAAAATAGCGGCAAATTACATTTTGGAATTAATTGTATGTCAGTGACTATTTATCATAACCCGCGTTGTTCAAAGTCGCGTGAAACCTTAGCATTACTTGAGCAAAATAATGTAACTACCAGCGTAGTAGAGTATTTAAAAACACCGCTTAACCATGAACAAATTGCAGAGCTTTTAGAACAACTAGGCTTTAGCTCAGCACGCCAGCTGATGCGCACAAAAGAAGATGCATACAAAGCGCTTAACTTAAAAGAAGAAACCAACGAGTCAGCGCTAATAAATGCCATGGTAGACAATCCTAAACTTATTGAGCGCCCTATTGTACAAAACAACGGTAAAGCAGCCCTTGGCCGTCCGCCTGAAAACGTATTAAGCGTATTATAATGAGAACCCGCATTGTTGTACTGTATCACTCTAGCCATGGCTCGGTTGAGGCTATGGCGCACGAGATAGCCGAATCTATAGAGCAACAGGGTGCCACAGCGGTATTGCGTACTTTTGTAGCTAAAAATCCGCACGATATTGTTATCACAAAAGATGATTTAATAAATTGTGACGGCCTTGCTTTTGGTACACCTACCCGCTTTGGCATGATGGCATCGCAGGCAAAAACCTTTTGGGAAACCACCAGCGATCTTTGGATTAAAGGTCAATTAATAGATAAACCTGCTTGTGTGTTTTCGTCCTCAAGCAGTATGCATGGCGGAAATGAAGCCACCTTACTTAACTTATCATTACCACTACTACATCACGGCATGATGTTATTGGGGGTACCTTACGAAGTACCTGAGCTACTAGCCACGCAAACCGGTGGTACTCCTTATGGAGCAAGCCATGTAGCTGGCAGCAGTAATACAAATACATTAAGTAAAGATGAAATTAAAATATGCCAAAGCGTTGGTAAACGCCTTACTCACATTGCGAGCAAACTTCAATGAATACTGCAAACACCCCAGCTAAAAAGCCAATTACTGTAAAATTTCAGCGTACTGCTATTTTTGGCTATGTGGGTTTATTACTTTTATTACCTTTGTGGATGTACTTTGTCCCGCCGCTAAACGGCAACGCAAGTTTTGTATCGTTGTTTGTGCCTATTATACCTTTACTATTACCCCTTAGAGGCTTTATTAAAGACAATACTTACACTTACGCTTGGGCCAACTTTGTTGTTATGCTGTACTTTATACACGGTTTAACCATGCTATGGGCTGCGCCTGATGAGCTAATATGGGTGTTATTAGAGCTTGTGTTTGCCTCAGCTATGTTTGTAGGCTGCACCTATTACGCAAGGCACCGTGGACAAGAACAAGGCTTAAAAATACGTAAGCTTAAAGAAGAGCTCGCAGAAGAAAAAGCCGCTAACGAATATACTAAATAATACTAATTTCGCAAAATAAATTATTTAAGCTGAAATAATAGCTTATACATACAAAAAACGCGCTTAACATAACAATGTAAGCGCGTTTTTTTGAGCTTTTAGTTTGCTAAGCCTTATACCAATTCGCTCAGCGCAGCAAGTGCAACGATACTGGCTAATCCAAGCTGAGCTATTAAACTCAATAACGAAAAAACACGCAGAACAAATAATCCCCACGGGTGCTTTATATGAGGATAAAGCGCACAGCGTTTTAAGCTTGCCGCAAAGAAAAAACACACCGATGCAATCAGTGTAAAAATTAAAGTCAGCTCACTTTTAATAGCAATGCTTTCATCAAAAAAGAAATAGAGCTGAAGTGGGAATAAAATAGTCACAATGGCGTGTAAGGCATGCACCTTTTTAATGCGGTTAAACTGCCCTTCAGGCGAAAGCTCTTTTATACCAAAGTCGCGCTCAAGGCATTTAACTAAATTGGTTGCTTTAATACTTACCGCTAACCGATAACAACTTAGGCCCTCGTTATTGCGTGCTCTAAAGTCGTAACCTGCTTTTAGTAATAACACCATAAGGGTTTCATTTTTGGCTAACACCGCATAGTGCAAGGCTGTATTGCCTAACGTATCTTGCGCTTTTTGATCCTGTTTTGCCAGCAGGGTTTCTATTACGTTTACATAGCCTTTTTCGGCCGCCCACATAAAGGCTGTTTTATTGTTTTCATCGGCCAAGGTACCGGTAGCGCCTTGCTCGATAAAACGCATAGCCATGGTTTGCTTAGCACCTTTTTGGCTTAAATGAGCTAGTAATGCTTTTTCAAGCAATACTATAGAATCAACCTCAGGCGAAACTTGCGTTAACAGCGTAAAATAGTCTTTACCGTTTGCTACTTTTTGACTGGCAAGTTCTGTAAGCTCATTTAAATTCGCGACCGATTCGGGTAAAAAAGCACTTAAACGGTCTCTAAAATCGACCTCTTGCCACAGTGCCAGTGTGTCGTATGCACTTAATTTACTGCCACTGTTTAGGGCATGTTCAATTAATAAAAAGTAACGTTTACTAAATAATAAGCTAAACAAAGAAAGCGGCGTATCAAGAGCATTTTGCGCCGCCACGCTGGCGTATTTTTCTAAGCGCTGGCACAGCATTAACGCCATAGATTCGTTGGTGTATTCGTTATCTAAATAATGATTTTTAACAGCAGCAATGTAAGCATGCGCATCTTCATCATATTCACTAATATGCTGAAAATAACACTCTTCAAAGGGTTCAAGCGGGGTTAACCATATCAAATAGTAAATGGGTGGTAGCACAGTGGTGCATACACCGTCATCTTCAATAGTAGAACGACATGCAGGCCAAGCTTCTAAAGCATCTAAAATAAAGGCACCGTTTTGTTCTACAAGTCCTTTAATAAGTAATGGGTATTCCTTTGGCCAAATCAGTACATTTTCCATTAAAACAGCACAACTCCAGTGTAGCTTGATGAGGGGTCAGTTATAGCAGTTTTTAGCTGACACCACGCTTAATCGACGTGGTGATATTCTATCACACCTTTTTTTTGCTGCGAGCTTAAAGTAGATGAATATCAAGAAAATATAAAAGCAGCCAATACACTCAAGTGCGGCTGCTTTTGTGGTTGGAGGGGGTCTTAATCAGGCAGGAACTATTTATTTTTTAGTTCAGTAATTACTTGCTCTAAACCGACATCAGAAATACGTTGAATGATCTCTTTTTGCTTAGCACTTAATAGCGAAATACCTTCGGCAACAATGTCGTATACTTTCCATTGCTGGTCTTTACCTTGGCGCAGCTTAAAATGCAGGTCAATCACAGGCGCGTTTGGCTCAATAATTTGCGTTTTAACCGTGGCGTACTCAGAGTCGCTTTTAGCGGTATCTTGTTCAAAGACTACTTGTTGCCCGGTGTACTTCATTAGCGCACCTGCGTAAGTGCCTGTTAAATAATGCTCTACTGCATCAATAAAGCGTACAGCTTGCTCACGCTCAATGCCTTTTATGTGTTTTCCAAGCAATTTAAACGACACAAACTTAATATCTATGTTTGGCATTAAACGCGTCTCTACAATGCGCGCCATATCGGCTTTGCTTGCATCACCTTGTGCATTTACTTTTGCAATATCGCTAAAAAGCGTATCGGCAACGCCCTCAAGCATATGTTGAGGTGACTGCGCAGTTTGCGCAAATAACGCGCTGCTAAAAAAGGCAGCAGCAATAAAAATAGTGTTAAAAAGTTTCATGAGCGTGACCATGTGTGTGATTAAGATGTGGCTAAATTACGCGATTTTAAATCACAAAAAAAGACACAAAAATGCACCTTATTAATGCCAAATTGGCACCAATAAAATAAACTATTTAATTTCAGTCAGTTAAGCATCTCTTGTTAACACCCCATAAACAAGCGGTATTTTGTCCTCATTGAAAATGTAAATATCCCGCCCTTATCATTCAATTACTCATTCGACTCACACACCAATTTGGCAGTTATGAAAACGGTATATAAAACTTTCACTATTACTTTATTTTTAATTATTTCTGTATGGGGTAACTTTGTATTTGCGCAGTCTAATCATGGTTACGCCGTAGATATGCTCAAAGGCGAAGGCAACGTAAATGGTATTAAGCTAGCTTATCAATATCACGCTCCTAGTTTGCAAAACTTAGTGGGCGATGCGCGCTTTTATTTTGAAACCAGCGTTAATATGTGGCAGTACCGCCATGGTGACAACTCGCAATCTAATCTTGTGCTGGCTATGTCGCCTGTGCTGCAGTTTCCTGCTTTTAGTTTTCACAATACCCCGTTTTATATTGAAGCAGGTATTGGTGTATCGCTTATTGATGAAACTAAATTTGCGGGCAAAAACATGAGCACTCACTACCAATTTGAAGACCGCATAGGCCTAGTTGCAGACTTTGGCCACACTAACGTAGCGCTTCGGGTTATTCATTACTCAAACGCCGGATTTAAAGCCCCTAACCCGGGTTTAAACTTTTTAACTCTTTCGGTGGCAAGGCGTTTTTAACCTTCATTTGCATCTAGTATCAATTTGCTACTTAATCATGTTAAGTATTAAGCTAAATTGAAATAACTAGCCACAAAAAAGCCCCGATAAATCGGGGCTTTTTTTGATTAAAATACGCTACTAGCCAACTAACCAATGCGCCATTAAGGCAATAACCGGCAGTGTAATAAGCGTACGCAAAATAAATATAACGAACAGCTCAACAATGTTTACCGGTATTTTACTACCCAGTAAAAGTGCGCCAACCTCAGACATGTAAATTAGCTGAGTTACGCTCATTGCAGCAATAATAAAGCGCGTTACATCACTTTCAATGGTCCCTGCTGCCAAAATTGACGGAATAAACATATCGGCAAATCCCACCATAATCGTTTGTGCCGCAGCCTGTGCCTCGGGGACGTGTAACCATTCTAAAAATGGCACAAACGGCATACCTAAGTACTGAAATACCGGCGTGTACTCTGCAATAATAAGTGCAAATGTACCCACCGCCATAACTACAGGCAGTACACCAAACACCATATCAAGGGCATTATGTACGCCCTCTTTTAAGGTACCTTTAAAACCTGATGAGTTATTGGCTTTAGCTAATGCAACATCGAGCGAGTGCCCTACTAAGCTTTTACCCGTTGGGATAGTCTCAGCATCTCGATTTGGCTCACTGCCATCAATAAGCAAATCTTTTTTAAAGCAAAGTGGTGGTAAGCGCGGCACAATAATAGCGGCAACCACACCCGCTAAACATACGGTGGCATAAAATGGGGCAAATAAGTGCTCTAATTTAACTTGGCCTAAAACCACTAAGCTAAAGGTAATTGAAACTGCCGAAAACGTAGTACCAATAATAGCGGCTTCGCGTTGCGTGTAATGCTTTTGGTCGTACTGCCTTGCGGTCATTAAAATACCGACACTGCCATCACCTAACCATGACGCAGTACAGTCAACCGCACTTCGCCCAGGTACACCAAATACAGGGCGCATTACCTTGGTAAGCATGGTGCCAGCAAGTTCTAATAACCCAAAGTTTATTAGTAAAGGCAGTAATAAACCGGCCAGTATAAATACCGAAAACAAAACAGGTAATAAGTCGTTTAATACTAAAGCGCCTGTGTTTGCTGAGGTAATAGCCTCGCTACCTAACCCTAAATGGGTCATTAGCACAAACGCCATACCAAATAAACGCACCACTAACCACACGACACTTACATCAAATAAATGCTTTAACAGGGGTGATTGGCAAATTGCGGCGGGTTTAAATACTTTGGCGATCACCGACATAACGCCAGTAATACAAATAATTAAGGTAATAATTGCTTGCGCTGAACCAGACATCAACGCTTGCACGCCTTTAGCCATTAACGCAATAGGAATGGTCATTCCGTCGGCGGTAGGAATGGGTGTCATAAATAAAAACACACCAATTAACGACGGTACTAAAAAAGTAAACCAAGTGCGCCACGTATAGTGCCCGCGAGGAGGTAACTGAGACATATTTTTTAATCCATAAAAACTACAAAAAGAGCAAAGCGCTCTTTTTGTAGTAAAAACTTATTATTAATTATTAAATTTTGATGCCGCGCTGAATTAGTGCTGCTTCTAACGCTTGTTGTAAGCCATTCATGGTGCCAGGTTCGAGTGTTTCGCCTTTATCATCCATCCAGGTTAAGCTTGTACCGCCTTCTTTAGTTTTACTGACTAAAATTTGGTATTGGCCTTCTTCAATAGGAAGCTGCGCAACGTCATCGCCCCAAATAGAATCCCATACGCTGCTCTCTGGCTTGTTGTAGTCGGCAGTTATTAAGCCGGTATCGGTTTTAATCTCAACAATAGTAAACGATAGGCGCTCTAAAAAGCCTGAGAAGCGATCGAATACTGCATCGTATGATTGCTCAGTAACAAGTGCAGCATTGCCCTTATTATCAAAGCCCATTTCTAAAGAAATAATACCTTGGCGCTTACGGTTTTCTACTTCTAGTTGACGATAACGATAGTCAAACTCAGCTACAACTTGGTTAAGTGCACGTACTTCTAATTGCTGCTTAAGTAAATCAGTTAATGTGTCATCACCTTTAAAGTCAATAAGTTCAGCGCGTAGCGAAGCAGTACGCTGATGCGATTTTTCTTCAATTGTGAATCTAAAGCGCTCCAGGTTTTCGCTTACCTCATCATCCCACAACCAGCTTTCTTCCGCTTTGATTATTGCGTACCAATCGGTTTCGATAATACCAAGTAGCTTATCTTCTTTTGTGGTCGTTGCATTATTTTCGGCAATAACCGCTTTAATTGAATCCCATACAAATTCATCTAAATCAACAATGCCATCGTTTTTATCAAAATAAATACGCGCTTGTTTGTCGCCTTCTTCTACCCAGCTACCTTTAGCAACAGTTAAAACCTGTGCTGGTGGACGATAGTTTGTTGCCTCTGGGTTGTTATCGTATTGGCCCACATCCATTTTATAAACAGGATCTTGCGCTGGTTGAGATAACGATGGCGGGGTTTTAACACCTTCATGGGTGCGATAATTGCGTTCGTTGTGCGCTTCATTAATAAAAACATTACACCCTGATAAACTTACCAATACACTCACTGCAAGTGCTTTTGGGATCCAATACTGCACAGATATTTCTCCTTAGCATACCCTTTAATTGTTTTACACGTATATGAGTGGGTAATACCGAATTTGGTTCAGTGTAAAATCAACATTAACTTTACATTTATTATTTGGCTGTCTAATTGCAATAAAGTTCACACCTAGGTGTTATAAAATCAATCACAGCAAAAAGACAAATTTAAGCTATGGTACTTTCCTGTGCCAGTAAAAACAAGGAACACAACGTTTTAAAGCGCCTTTAATTAAGCACCTATGTAGTTTAGGCTGTTTTTTGTGTTAAACTTCGCCGCCGTGCATCGTATTGTAGGTATAACGGGCTATATCAACTCGGTTGTTATAATTCAAAAAACGTAGGTATTAAACTTCATGACTGCATTTTCAAATCATCAAATTGTTTTAACCGCTATTGGCGAAGATAGACCGGGAATTGTAAGTGAACTTACACAACTTGTAAGTGATTGTCATTGCAATATTATAGATAGCCGAATAGCCATTTTAGGCAGCGAATTTACCTTCACCATGTTGCTAAGCGGCGATATGTCGGCCATTAGCCGCATAGAGCATACCTTGCCCACTAAAGGCATGGAGCTTGGCCTACTCACCATGATGAAGCGCAGCACCACTCGCCACACCGAAAGTGAATTTTGCGCCGGTTACACACTCGAATATACAGGGATAGACACCCCTGGCACACTGAGTAAAGTAACGCGCTACTTTGCCGACAACAACATTAGCATTTGCTCCTTAAAGTCAGATACCTATGACGAAGAAGTCGATACTAAAATGCGCTGTGAAATTGAATTTAATATTCCGGTTGATGTAGACATTGACCAATTTAAAATTAGTTTTGAAAACCTTTCTCACACACTTAACGTAGATTATATTTTTAAACGTATTCGCTAAGGAGCAAAGCATGAACAAAATTAGCCCACTACAAGCCGGTGATACCGCACCCGCTTTTAGCCTACAAAACCAAAACGACGAAACAGTCACATTAAGTGAGCTGTTAAAAGAGCAACAAGTACTGGTGTACTTTTACCCAAAAGCCTCTACACCGGGCTGTACGGTACAAGCCGAGAACTTACGTGACCAACAAGCAGAGCTTGCTAAATTTAACACCCGTGTTGTCGGTATTAGCCCAGATCCAATTAAGCGCCTTAAAAACTTTGAAACTAAAAAAGAGCTTAATTTTGATTTATTAGCCGATGAAGATCACGCCATTGCTGAAGCATTTGGTGTATGGGGCTACAAAAAGTTTATGGGTAAAGAATACGATGGTATTCACCGCCTAACATTTTTAGTAGGCCAAGACGGTAAAATTAAACACTTATTTGATAAGTTTAAAACTAAAGATCACCATCAAGTGGTTTTAGATTATTTAGCAGCAGAATAAGTAAGCTGTAAGCTGTAAGCTTTAAAAAAGCGTTGCTCTTGAGCAACGCTTTTTTATTGACGTTTTTTAAGTACGGTTGCACGTTACATAATTAATTAACCATAAGCGCCACTCGAATATATAAGCTCGTAACTGTGGCTATAAATTTCTAAAATATTGCCAAACGGGTCTTCCATGTAAATCATGCGGTATGGTTTTTCCCCTGGGTAATAATAGCGCGGCGCTTTCATACGCTTTTTACCACCTGCGGCCACTATTTTATCAGCAAGCCCTTCTACATCAGGGTCTTGAACGCATAAATGAAATATCCCTGTTTTCCAATATTCAAAATTATTTTTAGGGTTTTGCTGATTTTTAAATTCAAATAGCTCAACGCCCACCCTATCACCTGTTGATAAATGGGCTATTTTAAAGCTGCCCCACCCCGCACCAAATACATCTGTGCACATTTCACCTATTGGTGATTTATCTTCTGTTATTTTTGTAGGCTTCATAATTAAATACCAGCTCAACACCTCAGTGTAAAACTTAACGGCTTGCTCTAAGTTTGGTACTGACACACCTATATGCGAAAACGTACGCGGATAAGGCATGCGTGAAGCAGGTAAGCCATTTGCTTGCTCGCCTTTACCAACCGCTTGCAGGTTGGCATTAGCATTTAAACTAGTAAACAGCATAGGCAGCGCCGCAGCACCCAGCCCTGCTGCCGATAACTTCATAAAGTCTCTACGGTTTAATTCTTTTTTATTCATGGCATATTCCTTAACGGCAAGGGCGTTAAAAGTAATTAAAGGGGATTAATTAGCCATAATAAATGAATGTAGTGAGGACAAAAAATTATCAAATATGATATTTATGATTACGTTTTGTGATGATAGAGCTGAAACATATTTATTATTTTACTGCGGCTCTATAAATATTCAGGTTTTGCCATACATCATCCGCAACTAAAAAATTAGGTATAACATCTACAAGCAGAGCTTCTGAACTCAACGTTTTTCTATGTTACTTACTTAAACTTTGATTAAGCAAAAGCATGATCGAGGGACAAGTCGGCGTTACATAATTTTAAAGTATGGAATCAAGATTTGACCCCTTTCCAGCCCCTTCTTGCTTTAAATAAAGAGCCTCTAAACCATTAATAGTATTTTTCATTTATTATAAATCCTTTATCTCACTTAACAGCTAAGAGTAAATTTTGGTATTGAACATCTTCAACAATAGCCCTGTTTAAACCGTGTTTAAAAACTATCCAGAGAGCTTTAACGTAATAAACAAGGGCGCTGCTAGAGATACTTTTAATGATCGTCTCATAGTGAGCTCTATTTTTAAGACTTTTGAACTGGCTTATCTTCATTTTTTAGTTTGTCTCTAATATCAACTTTCTTAATAAGCTCCATCATTAATTCTTGTGTATTTAAAGGAAAACTGTCTAGTTGAGCTACGTTCGTTTGTCTCGAAGCAAAAATACGTTCTGCAATTGAAATTTTAATACGGTTTTGATCTGCTTCTGGGAGTGAAGCAATATAAGGTGTAATTGCTTTTAAATCTAATGCTGTATGGTGGTAATTATACTGTTGCTCGCGGTGCTTTGTTGACTCTCTAGACAAATAAGCAGCTGGGATTGATAGAATAAACACTAATACAGTGCGAAAAATAGAACTTTCCCAGCTAAAGCCAGAATGAGTTGAATCATAAAATGAATAGCAAACGATATATATAATAATCGCCATACAAGATATTGACCCAACTCTTAGCCAATTAGCCGCTTTTCTTTCATCTGCTGCACTATGGTCATAATCTTGTGCCATTACCCTATTAGCAGTTTGCCCTAGAACTTCATCCATATGCTCTTTTTTCTCTTCTAGCTCTGCTAAAGTGGTTTCGAAAAGTTCTTCAATTACATTAGCCTTAGACCGTAATACCTCGAGATTATTGTCTGTTGTAATTTCAACCTCATTGATTTTACTTTGGAATTTTTGAACTATTTTATCTGTTTGTTGTTTATGATCGCTTAATTGAGAGTCTAATTCTTTACCTATAATGTTCATGGACTCAGCGACAATTTTCTTTTGAATTTTAGAGTAACCAAACGTTCTAGTGTCCTCCAACTCTAATGTATCAACTTTAGGTATGTTAAAAGCATGTATGAGCTGGTTTACCTTTTTAGATAAGGTGTGCATCATTAATGAAACGTGCTCATTAACTTCTTCTAAATTCTGAGCTACCTGCAAAAAATTTTCAAGGTTAACATCTAGACTGTGTATGTGATTTGAAATAGCTGCTAATAAAAACCCGAACTTATTTATAGAGCCCTGTATGCGATATGAACCCACTTCAAATTTGTTTAAGAAATCGACGTCCGCAACATTTGATAATTCGGAAAGTTCACCATTGATAGCTTGAAAATCATTATCTAGCAAAGATAATTGCTTAGCAATAATGCCATTTTTAGTATACGAACTTGTTTTCCTTATAAAATTTTTAATTTCAGTAAAGTCATTATTGATTGAATTGACTATCTCAAAGACTTCTTTTACTAGCATGATTCCATTCCTGGTTTTTATTATAGATTTTCATCTATTCTACATAACTTCTCATATATTAAACTAAAAAATCACTCGATATCTAAGATACTTCTTTTTCTTCATCATCGACAAACCTAAAATGGCCGTGCTGTTATCGCGGCTCAACGGAATACCATATCACTTTAGAATCAAATACAAACCAATGGGGACAAATCTAGACTTCATACATTATAAATTAATTAGCTATTAATATTTGTCTAAACTTAAGTAAGTTACTGTGTCGATAGCGCTTCGCTTATCCGACCTACGTGTTTAAATAAGCTGGTGTGGTGCTTGATGTAAAGAGTGGGTAATGGAGTTGTGGTGTTGGGTTTCGTTTCACTCAACCCAACCTTGTATCTACGTAATATAACTTAACGCCGAACAGCTTGTCGCTTACAGCTAAGCACTTACAGCTGCTCTTTAGTTTAGCTAATTCCTAAATATTTATGTACTTGTATTGATAGGCGCCAATTTTTGGCGATACAGGTATCGATTGCAAGTTTGGTTGCTGATACTTTTTGGCTAATTGGCTGTAAGTATACAAGCTTCGGGTTAACACCTGTTTTAGTAAATAGTTCTTCTAGCTCTTCTACATGCTTTTGCATGGCAACCGGGTGTTTTATTTCGTTGGCGCGCTTCATGGCGCTGGTAAGTACTTCGTAGCCGCCGCGCATGTTAATTTTAGGCGATACGGTCACCCAAGTTTGCTCTGGGGCAAGTATTTCAAAGGTGCCGCTGGTTTCTATTTGTGTTGTAAAGCCATTATCGTGCAATAGCTTACACACTGGGTTTAAATCGTACATGCATGGCTCGCCGCCGGTAATGACAACATGCTTTGCCGTATAACCACGCGATTTAAATAGCTCAAGCACTTGCTCGGCGCTGGCATCGGCCCAATGATCTGAATCGGCTTTTTTTTCTACAGTTTCATCAAGTGATACTTTGTACACGTTATCGACTTCCCAAGTTTGTTTAGTATCACACCATGCACAGCCCACTGGGCAGCCTTGCAAACGCAAAAATATTGAGGGTGTACCGGTAAAACTTGCTTCACCTTGGATGGTTTCAAACACTTCATTAATTTTGTACAAAAGAGATCTCACTTACTGCCTAGCTGCAACATTGCTACTATAAAAGACGAAAAAGCGCTGCCCAAAAATTGTTATTTAAGCTGCGGCCGTGTAGTATATCGCGCCCTGATATAAACCTCTATTAAAACTAAAGAGCAATCCAGATATGACGCAAAAAGTAGTTGTTATTTATTCCGGCGGTATGGATTCGTTTACCGTATTAAATAAAGCCTTGCAGCAAGGCCATGATGTTTATGCCCTTTCATTTGACTATGGTCAGCGTCATGTTAAAGAGCTTGAAGTGGCTGCACAAGTATGTGAAAAGCTTAATGTGCCGCATAAAATTGTAGATATATCAGCAATTAATCAGCTTATTGGTGGTTCATCCCTCACTGATGATATAGATGTACCTGAAGGCCATTACGAAGAAGAAAGCATGAAAAGCACCATTGTGCCAAATCGTAATATGATTTTGCTTTCGCTTGCGGTTGGTTACGCAGTATCACTTAAAGCAAGCCAAGTATATTACGGTGCTCACTCGGGCGATCATGCTATTTACCCTGACTGCCGCCCTGAGTTTGTGCAAAAAATGGATGATGTATGTCGTATTGCAAACTACGATGCAGTAGAAATTTTTAGCCCGTACTTAAATAACACCAAAATTGATATTTTAACCGACGGTATAAAAATGGGCTTAGATTACAGCCAAACGTGGACCTGTTATAACGGCCGTGAAAAAGCCTGTGGAAAATGTGGCGCATGCCAAGAGCGTTTAGAAGCATTTAAGCTTAATAACGTTACTGACCCGTTAGAATACGAATAACCTACACTAACACATGCGTAAAACGCAAAAAGGCTATCATTTCGATAGCCTTTTTTGTTATTGCTTAAAGTTAAAGCCAGCGTTTTACTTTGTTTTTATACTCAGTGAATTCTTGGCCAAATAATTTAGTTAACGCCCGTTCTTCGGGAATTATTTGAAAAAGCGTTAAATACACAATAAAACCAATGATGCATAAAAGTGCCCACAGCGAACTCAGCCATATACCCCACCCTGCTAAAATAAATGCAAACCCAACATACATAGGATTGCGCGAAATTTTATAAATGCCGCTGGTTACCAACTTTGATGCCTGCTCGGGCTTATTAGGGTTTACTGTGGTTCGGGCAAGCTTAAAGCTAACAACGCCGGCAATACAAAATACACAGCCAATGATTACTAGGCTTGCCGCTAAATAGGTAATAAACGCTGTAAAATCAATAACACTGTAATGCGCGATTAAAGCCATAACGCCTGCAAAAAACAGGACCACTATAACCGGTGGAATTTTATTATTTAACATAGCAACTCACTGTATTAATTATAAAAACACGTACTTTATGTTCTATCAGTATTAAACAATAAACCGTATGTATCAATGATGAACACAACTTCATGCAGCCACAATCGACAAATAAAGTTACAATTGTCAGGTTTAACCACTTTAAAATACGGTTATACTTTACACAACTAAAGCGATGAATATAAAAGGAAGTGGTTATGTCAGGCACTACAATGATAGTACTTATTGTACTTATTTCGGTTGGCTCTGGGGTTATTTACGATATGTACAAAAAGCACCTTGAGTTTAAACACAAAATGCAAGATAGCAACCACGATGCGAATAAACAGCTTGCCGAGGTAAGTGCGCAAGTGGTTGCTTTAAAAGAGCGCGTGCAAACGCTTGAGGCCATAGTGACAGATTCAAGCTACACCACAAAAGAAGAAATTAACCGCCTTTAAAAACGATATAAATGAGCGTTTTCTGGCTGCTCTATGCCATGAGCAGCTAAAAACCCATCAATAGCTTGGCCGCAGCCCTGCGGGGCACGAGAGCTATCTATTTCAAAATTAAGTTTATTAGCATGTTGTTTGCCAAGTGAACACAAGCCCAAGACTTTAGGCGAGCGCATTGCGACACTAAGCTCCCCTATTTTTTCTACACAGTTGTGTTTACTAAATCGGGCAAACCCTTGGTATTTAAATTGCTCACTCACATACCCATTACTTATATCAACCAGCGCATTGATAAGGCTATGTAAAAAGCTATTTTCGCTGCTATCACTGGTTAAAAATGCAAAAGTTTTGTTATTAAATTCAGCAAGCTGGCAAGTGTTGCAGTGTAATTTTAAGGTGTATAAACACTGCTGCGAGCTTATTTGCTGCATAGCACTTAGCGATACCTTAGCACTTGCAAATACCACCCGTTTTAATAACTGTTCAATAGTATGTCTTTGCCCGGTGCCCGGCGGTGCATGCGCAGTAACGAGCTCTGCATTTTGTGCCATAACCGGTAGATCATGATGATTATTAAACGGGGTGCTGGTTGTATTATCGCTGTGAGTAAGTTGAAACAACTCTCTTACTTCGTGCTCTCGCGCTATTTTAAGCGCTAAAAACGCTGTTTGAATAAGTTCTGAGGTCGGTAAGTTATCCTCTACTATCCAGCGCCTACCAAACAGGAGCTTTTTGTCGGTGCCCTCGCCCGCATAACTACTGGTTTTGTAGTTATCGGGGCTAAGTACGGCGACTTGCAAATAAAGTTGTTCATTTTTTTGCGCAGCAAGCACCCTAAAGTGCGCCGAAAAATCAATATCTTCAAGCACCTGATTAACGCTTGATAAGGTGTGTTTATAGCGTAAAAAATGCTGTGGAACTATCCAGCTTTTATTCGCAAGTTGCACTAATGGCGCATACGAAATTGGTTGCTCGTAACTGTTTTGCCACTTTTGCTCTGCACTGAGTAACGGCTCAATGCGACTTTTTTTATCTGACATACGTAAACCAAATAAGCTCGCGCAAGGCGATATAATCTATGTTGATATTACGTTTTAGCGCCTTAAATTAGATCACACAATTAGCCCTAAATAAGTCATTTTTAAGCGCCGCTAAGGTTTTTATAATCTGTTATAACTTTTTGATAATAAAGCTCATCTTTATTAAGCATATTATTATAATGAGTGAGTAACTGTTTAAGGTATTGCCTGTGCAATGCATTGTTTAAATCCCACATGCTGTTGCCAGTAGATGTAAGCAATGTGGCGCTACGTTGACTTACCTCTATAAGCTCATAATAGCGGTTGTTTTCAGTGATCAATTGCTCGCTTTCAAGGCCAAAGCCTAATTTGGCCAAGCCACTGCGCAAATGATAAGTATGGTGTATAGGACAAACTATAAAGCGGGTGCTTGCCACTGATGCAGCGCAATTGTTTTTAATAATGCCGGCGACAAGTTTTAGCATTAATTCGCCGCCAACTCCGGCGATAACCACGGTATTTAATTCATTAGGAACCAGTTTTATTTCTCTAACATTTTGGCAAAATACTTCGTATTGCACATCACTTGGCAGTGTTTGGCTAATATTTACTAGGTGCTCGCTCAGCTCTGCCATTATTTTATCTACCACATCAACAAAATTAACCTGTTTTGCAGCGCGGCGCTTTAATAGTGCAATGCCTAAGTAACCATGGTCACAGCAGCAATCCCAAATAACATCTACTGGGTTAGTAATTAACGCATTAATTGCGTTTAAACGCTTACTCAGTTTCATTTAAGTTAAAGTGTGCGCCGTTTTATAAACTAACGCTTTTAGGCTTTTATTACTGTCTACTTCGACAAAACGGGCTGTGGGTGCAAGGCGCTCAACAAATTCTATTGCGCCTTGGGTGTGCTCGTTGATTAAAGCCTTAAACGCATCTTCGCTAAGCTCTGGGCTATTAGCGCATAATAAAAGCTGTGTGGTTTCGCACAAAAGTTCTGGTAATCTGCGCAGTACCTTTTGATAATCTTTAGTTAGAATAAAGCTGCCCTTTTGAAAGCTTGGCGGGTCTACAATAATTAAATCAAACGGCGCTGCTTTTTTTAATTTACCAAACGACTTTAAAATATCATGAGGTAAAAAACTCACTCCACGCTCAAAACCGTTGAGTTGATGGTTTTGCTTACCAACTTTAAGTACGCCTTTGCTCATATCCATGTTCATTACATGATCAGCCCCGCCTTGCATTGCCGCAAGTGAAAACCCACAGGTGTATGAAAACAAATTAAGTACTTTTGCATGTTTACTATTGGCAGAAACAAACTCACGTCCGCTGCGCATATCGGGAAAAATTCCGGTATTTTGGCGGCTTGTTAAATCCACTAAAAAACTGATGCCGTTTTCTTTTACCACATGTGGCGAGGGAAGATTGCCATGCACTAAACGATTATTGCTTTGTACACCCGCGCGCTGTTGATACACAAGCCCAGTAATAAGCTCGGGGTGATGCTGCTGCGCCCATGTCCAAAGGGTATTGGTCAGTGTATTTAACGTGGCGTCGTCAATTTCATCATACGAAATTAAAAATAAGCTCGGCGGGTAAAAATCTAAATTAATATGACTTAGCGATGCCACGCTATGCCCGCGGCCATGGAATACGCGGCATAGTTCGTTTTGTAGTAATGGCGCATCTTCAAGCGCACTTATTAGAGGCGAAAAATCGGGTGTCATTTAGTTAATCAACTGTTGTTGTAGTTCGTGTATTTCGTCGCGTACCGACGCGGCTTTTTCAAATTCAAGATCGCTGGCATAAGCATGCATTTTGCTTTCAAGCTGTTTAATTTGTGTGGCAATTTCTTTAGCACTGAGTATTTTTTTAGACTCTTTACGCACTAGTTTAAGATTATCTTGTGGTGCGGCTTCTTCGCCCACATCCATAATATCGGTGATCTTTTTAACCAAGGCTTGTGGCTCAATGCCGTGCTCTATGTTGTAGGCATGCTGTTTTTCACGACGGCGCTGCGTTTCGCTAATCGCTTTGTCCATCGATTTAGTTACTTTATCGGCGTATAAAATGGCGCGCCCGTCGAGGTGACGTGCAGCACGACCAATGGTTTGAATAAGCGAACGTGCTGAGCGTAAAAAGCCTTCTTTATCGGCATCTAAAATGGCAACTAGCGCCACTTCTGGCATATCTAAGCCTTCTCGTAATAAGTTAATACCCACTAACACATCAAACACACCGGCGCGTAAATCACGAATTATTTCAACGCGCTCTACGGTGTCTATGTCTGAGTGCAGGTAACGTACTTTTACATTGTGCTCGCTTAAGTAATCTGTTAAATCCTCAGACATGCGCTTGGTAAGCGTAGTTACCAGTACTCGCTCACCTTTTTCTACACATTTATAAATTTCTGAGAGTAAATCATCTACTTGGGTGCTTACAGGGCGTATTTCTATTTCTGGGTCTAACAGGCCTGTTGGGCGTATAACTTGTTCAGCTACTTCGCCTGCGCTGCGCTCTAATTCAAAATCACCCGGCGTTGCCGATACATAAATAGTTTGCGGTGCTATGGCTTCAAATTCTTCAAACCTAAGTGGGCGGTTATCCATTGCCGATGGCATTCTAAAGCCATATTCAACTAGGTTTTCTTTACGGCTTCTGTCGCCTTTATACATGGCACCAATTTGCGACACAGTGACGTGCGATTCATCAATTATCATTAATGCATCGTCAGGGAGGTAATCAAGCAATGTGGGTGGTGGATCGCCCGGGGTACGCCCCGATAAATAACGGCTGTAGTTTTCTATGCCCGAACAATAACCAAGCTCGGTCATCATTTCTATGTCGTATTGGGTACGCTGCGCTATGCGCTGCTCTTCTACCAATTTATTGGCACTTAGTAGTTGTGCTCTGCGCTCTTTAAGTTCGGCTTTTATTTTTTCTATGGCATCAAGAATTTTTTCGCGAGGCGTTACGTAGTGCGTTTTAGGGTAAATAGTGGCACGAACTATGTGTTTTTCAACCGCACCGGTAAGGGGGTCAAAAATACTGAGGCGCTCTATTTCGTCATCAAACATTTCTACACGCACTGCATAGGTGTCTGACTCGGCCGGGAATATATCTATTACTTCGCCACGCACACGATAAGTACCACGGCTAAAGTCAATGTCGTTACGAGTATATTGCAGCTCAGCTAAGCGGCGTAGCATATCCCGTTGGTCGACCTGCTCGCCTACTTTTAAAAGCAGCATCATTTTCATGTATGAGTCGGGGTCGCCCAAACCATAAATAGCCGACACAGAGGCCACTATTATGGTATCGCGTCGCTCAAGCAGTGCCTTAGTAGCACTTAAACGCATTTGTTCTATGTGCTCATTAATAGAGGCGTCTTTTTCTATAAACGTATCGCTGGCAACCACGTAGGCTTCTGGCTGGTAGTAATCGTAGTAAGATACAAAATACTCAACTGCATTATTAGGAAAAAACTCTTTCATTTCTCCATACAACTGCGCGGCTAACGTTTTATTATGCGCCATTATTATTGTTGGGCGATTTAAATCACTAATAATATTGGCCATGGTAAATGTTTTACCTGTACCTGTGGCACCGAGTAAGGTTTGATGCGCAAGCCCGGCTTCTAAGCCTTCTTCAAGCTGTTTAATCGCTGTGGGTTGATCGCCCGCGGGTTTAAATTGTGACTTTAGCTCAAAGTGATCACTCATTCATTTACTCCGTTACCGTGTTACTACATATTGCATCTAGTTCTTTTACAAACCATTTGTACGCGACTAACCCTGTGAATACATTACCGATCGCAGCGCCAATAAATAAACCAATCAAGCCACCTAGCATACTGCCTACATAAGCAAAAGGCAGGTAAAAAACAAACAAACGAATAATACTTAAAAACAATGCATTCATAGGTTTGTGTAAAGCATTAAACGATGAATTTGATAAAATGATCACCCCTTGAAAACCATAACTTAGTGGTATGGTGTATATAAAGAGCTTAATAACATCGATTACAGCCTGTTCTTTACCAAATAATTGGCTTATTACCCCTGAAAGCGCAATGAGTAAAATATAAATAGCAAATTGCCATATCATCACAAATTTAAGCGTACCAATGTACGCCTCTTTTACGCGGCCTAATTTACCCGCCCCAAAGTTTTGGCTAACAAAAGGAGGCAATGTCATCGACAAAGCCAGCACTAAAATACTGGCAATTGATTCAATACGGCTGCCCACACCAAAAGCGGCAACCGCTTCGGGTCCATGATTAGCAACGAGTGCGGTCATTACAGCCATTGCCACTGGGGTAAGCATGTTAGCCCCCGCTGCGGGTAAGCCGATTTTAAGCACTTTTGTTATTGCACTTAGCGCTGTTTGATTACCCGCTTTTAAGCTCAATAGTCGTTTTTTAACGCCCAACACGTATAGAATAATAACAACAGCAACGCCCCAAGCGATAACACTGGCAATAGCGGCACCTTGAATGCCTAAAGCCGGTATTGGGCCCCAGCCAAATATTAAAATAGGATCGAGTATGGCGTTAATTAGCCCTGCCCCACCCATTACTATACTAGGGGTTTTAGTATCGCCACTGGCACGTAATACCGAATTACCTATCATGGGGGTGATTAAAAATACGCTACCAATAAACCAAATATTCATATACTCATGAATAAGTGGCAGCACTAATTGTCCGGCTCCCAATAAAGTGAATATTGGGTCTATTAGTAAATATCCAACAAACGAAAGTAAAATAACTAGTAGTAGCGCTACAATAAGCGACACACTGGCATCAAAGCGCGCTTCTTCAATTTTATTACTGCCCAAAGCTTTAGCTATAACCGCTGATGTGCCAATACCTAAACCTATGGCCAGGCTTATTACCGTAAAGGTTACCGGAAACGTAAAGCTTACCGCCGCAAGGGGCTCTGTGCCCAACATACTAATAAAAAATGTATCAACAATGTTGAACATCATTAGTGTGATCATGCCAAAGATCATCGGAATGGTCATTTTCTTTAATGTAGGCAAGATGGGATCGTTAAGTAAATCTGGGCGTGACTGAGAATGTGAAGTTTCGCGCATGGAATAAATAAGCCTCTTTTACTGAGCTTGCCATTTTAAAGCATCATAGCAATTCAAGCCACGGATTTATCAATGGATTTTGTACTATTAATAAAGCAGCAATATAAAAATTAGGTAAAGTCGAACTTTTATGCATTTGTAGATAAATACACTCTTAGAGCACTAAAAAACAATAAGTGAACATTTTTATCACTTTTTTAACATTACCTCCTGCTAATTCGCTGAATTTTTACACAGCGCAGTATTAATCATTATTGCAATAAATTAATTTACTCATCACCGCATGGTAATTCAGTATGTATTTATAAGCCTATGTTTTTAAATGTAATAAAAAAATTGATTTAAAAGCTTGAAATCGTTGTAGTGCCCATAAACTCTGGTCGGAACACTGTTCTTAAAGTTTCATAAACAGAGTTATCCACAGAAACCGTGGATAACTCAGTCCAGCCCGCATTTATAAAGGCTTGCACGCTGACTATAATTTAGCTCTCGCTTCCATTTTGCTAAATGCTAAAGTTAAAAACTTATCAATGCTTGCAAACAAAAAATTAAGATAAGCAAAATTTTGCCTCGGATGCCTCCATATATCACTTATTTATCTTAGTTAATTATTTAGCAACTTATTGATAGTTTTGTTTTTGTGTAGCTTTTCAAAATAAACTACTAAGAAACGTGTTTACTCGATTGGCTATGTTAAAACACTGCAGTAGAAGAAAAACCCATTACTGGATTTTTAAAAAACTTCTGCTAGCTAAATTTATACTTGCCTTTATGACAATAGGATTAAATACAAATTTACTAATTAGCTGCGATAACTTTTACTTCACTGGCATTTTTTACACATAAATTAAACAATCACTAATTCATGAGCGCTGTTTTTTTCGTATTGATGTAAGTTTAAATACAGATTTATCTCTATGATTTGCATAAATAGAGTTATAAAATGCGCAGATCGAACATAAAAACAACGAATAAACCACTTTTTTAAATTTATGACTTTTATATGTTGACACTTTGCGGCTCCATCATTAATATTTCGCCCCGTTGAAAGGCATGACGCTTCCCCCTTAGCTCAGTTGGTTAGAGCGACGGACTGTTAATCCGCAGGTCCCCCGTTCGAGTCGGGGAGGGGGT